>NZ_JBNNJJ010000021.1:0-41142 GCF_050269995.1 Hyphomonas sp. NPDC076881
TCCACCGGCATCAGGAACGGCTTGTCCAGCGGACGCTCCGGGGTCGGGATGTACTCATCGACGGCTTTCATCAGCTCGAGGATCGCGTCCTGGCCGATGGCGGCGTCGCGGTCTTCAACAGCGGCAAGCGCCGAGCCCTTGACGATCGGGATCTCGTCGCCCGGGAAGTTGTAGGACGACAAGAGGTCGCGCACTTCCATCTCGACGAGCTCGAGCAGCTCGGCATCGTCAACCATGTCGACCTTGTTCAGGAACACGACGAGCGCCGGCACGCCGACCTGACGGGCCAGCAGGATGTGCTCGCGGGTCTGCGGCATCGGGCCGTCAGCGGCCGAGCACACCAGGATCGCGCCGTCCATCTGCGCCGCGCCGGTGATCATGTTCTTCACATAGTCCGCGTGGCCGGGGCAGTCGACGTGCGCATAGTGACGGTTGGCCGTCTCATATTCGACGTGCGCGGTGTTGATCGTGATGCCGCGTGCCTTCTCTTCCGGCGCCGCGTCGATGTCGGCATATGCCTTCGCCGTCGCACCGCCAGACTTCGCCAGCGTGATCGTGATCGCTGCCGTCAGCGTCGTCTTGCCGTGGTCAACGTGGCCAATCGTGCCAATGTTCACGTGCGGCTTCGTACGCTCAAACTTTGCCTTGCCCATCGGGCCTCTCCTCTAGTTCTTGTACAAGGGGCCCGATTAGGAGCCCGAGACTTCCTGAATGATCTTCTGTGCTTCAGCGCGCGGAACTTCGTCATAGTGATCGAAGAGCATGGTGAACTGAGCGCGGCCCTGCGACATGCCACGCAGCGTGGACACATAGCCGAACATGTTCACCAGCGGCACCATCGCCGTGATCGCAGTGGCGTTACCGCGGGCTTCAGAGCCCTGGATCTGGCCACGGCGGGAGTTCAGGTCGCCAATCACGTCGCCCATATAGTCTTCCGGCGTGACGACTTCCACTTTCATGATCGGCTCCATCAGGCGCGGATCACCCTTCCCTTTCAGCTCGCGGAACGCGCCGCGGGCCGCAATCTCGAAGGCGAGAACGCTGGAGTCGACATCGTGGAAGGCGCCGTCCGTCAGCGTGGCGCGGAAGTCCGTCACCGGATAGCCAGCCAGCAGACCGTTTTCCTTGGCCATTTCCAGGCCCTTCTGGACGCCGGGGATGTATTCCTTCGGAACCGCGCCGCCAACGATCGCGCTGACAAACTGGAAGCCCGAACCCGCCTCAAGCGGCTCGAAGGTCAGTTTGATACGCGCAAACTGGCCGGTACCGCCGGACTGTTTCTTGTGCGTGAAGTCGATCTCGGCCGCGCGGCCGATCTTCTCGCGGTAAGCCACCTGCGGCTGACCGATATTAGCCTCAACCTTGAACTCGCGGCGGAGACGGTCGATCAGGATGTCGAGGTGAAGCTCGCCCATGCCTTTCATGATCGTCTGACCCGACTCGAAGTTCGTTTCGACGCGGAAGGACGGGTCTTCGGCAGCCAGACGCTGCAGACCAACCGACATCTTCTCCTGGTCAGCCTTCGACTTCGGCTCCACAGCGATCTCGATAACCGGATCGGGGAAGGTCATGGTTTCGAGGACGACCGGCTTGTTCGGATCGCAGACCGTATCACCGGTCGTGGTTTCCTTGAGGCCGGCGAGCGCCACGATGTCGCCTGCGAAGGCTTCCGTGATCTCGTCCTGCTTGTTGGCGTGCATCATGACCATCCGGCCCACGCGCTCGCGCTTGCCTTTGGTCGAGTTGAGGAAGGAGTCGCCCTTCGACAGCTTGCCCGAATAGATCCGGGTGAAGGTCAGCGTGCCCATATAGGGGTCGTTCATGATCTTGAAGGCAAGACCCGAGAACGGCTGATCATCATCGGCAGACCGCTCGATATTCCGCGTCTCGGTCTCGTCGCCCGGAGCAAAGCCCATATAGGCGGGAACGTCGAGCGGGCTCGGCAGGAAGTCGACCACAGCGTTGAGCATCGGCTGAACGCCTTTGTTCTTGAACGCGGAGCCGCAGAGAACCGGCATGAAGGACAGCGTCAGCACGCCCTTCCGGATCAGCTTGCGCAGCGTGTCGATGTCCGGCTCTTTACCTTCAAGGTAGCCCTCCATCGCCGCGTCGTCCATTTCGACCGCGATCTCGATGAGCTTGCCGCGCCATTCTTCGGCCAGCGGACGCAGGCTGTCGCGGATTTCGCGCACTTCCCAGGTCGCGCCGAGGTCTTCACCGGCCCACACCCATTCTTTCATGGTGATGAGGTCGATATGGCCTTCGAGCTGGTTTTCCGAACCGATCGGCAGCTGGATCGGCGCCGGCGTTGCGCCGGTGCGGTCCTTGATCATGCGGACACAGTTGAAGAAGTCAGCGCCGATCTTGTCCATCTTGTTGACGAACACGATGCGCGGAACCTTGTACCGGTCGGCCTGGCGCCAGACGGTTTCGGTTTGCGGCTCAACACCGGCGTTGGCATCTAGCACGCAGACCGCGCCGTCAAGCACGGCCAGCGAACGCTCGACTTCGATGGTGAAGTCAACGTGCCCGGGGGTATCGATGATGTTGAAACGGTATTTCGGCGACAGCGCCGTGGAGCCGTCTTCGGTGCGTTCCCAGAAGGTGGTCGTGGCAGCCGACGTGATCGTGATGCCGCGCTCCTGCTCCTGGACCATCCAGTCCATGGTCGCCGCGCCGTCATGCACTTCACCAATCTTGTGCGACTTGCCGGTGTAGTAGAGGATACGCTCTGTGGTCGTGGTTTTGCCGGCATCAATGTGGGCCATGATGCCGAAGTTGCGGTATCGCTCCAGCGGATATTCGCGGGCCATGAGATCAAACCTTCGTTTCTGCTTCCCGGAAGGAAGGGTGGGTCACTCGCCGGGCGAGGTAACCCTGCCGCCCGGCGATTGTACTTGTTACCAGCGGTAGTGGGCGAACGCCTTGTTCGCATCCGCCATGCGGTGGGTGTCTTCGCGCTTCTTGACCGCGTTGCCGCGACCCTGGCTTGCATCCATCAGCTCGCCGGCAAGACGCTCACGCATCGTGTTCTCGTTGCGGCCGGCAGCGGCAGACGCCAGCCAGCGGATCGCCAGCGCCTGGCGGCGCTCGGTGCGGACTTCAACCGGAACCTGGTACGTTGCACCACCGACGCGGCGCGAGCGCACTTCAACGGCCGGAGCGACAGCTTCGAGCGCATTGTGGAAGACTTCCACCGGGTTCTTTTTCGAACGGGTTTCGACCAGATCGAAGGCACCGTACACGATGCGCTCGGCGACGGACTTTTTGCCGTCGCGCATGATCTGGTTCATAAATTTGGTAACGACGATGTCCTTGAACTTCGGATCGGGCAGGACTTGGCGCTTCTCGGCACTGTGACGACGGGACATGAGCCTCTAGCCTCTTACTTCGGTTTCTTCGCGCCGTAATGCGAGCGGCGCTGTTTACGGTTCTTGACGGGCTGGGTGTCGAGCGCGCCGCGCACGATGTGGTAGCGCACACCCGGAAGGTCTTTCACGCGGCCGCCGCGGATGAGCACAACGGAGTGCTCCTGAAGGTTGTGGCCTTCACCGGGGATGTAGCACAGCGATTCAAATCCGGAGGTCATGCGCACCTTGGCCACTTTCCGGAGTGCCGAGTTCGGCTTCTTCGGGGTCGTAGTGTAAACACGGGTGCAGACACCGCGGCGCTGAGGGCAAGCCTTCAGGGCGGGGGTCTTGGTACGGGTGCGCTTTGGCTCGCGCGGATTGCGGATCAGCTGCTGAATCGTGGGCATTCGGGCCTACTGTCTCTTCGTACGTTGCGGCCCGGGGGCCTATAATGACGTGTGCCCCGAAGGCCCTCAATCGGGCTTCCGGGACGAGCGGAAATTGGGGGTCAGCTTCGCCGGAACATTGCTGTTTCGGTGCGGCACTGGACGAAAAGCCCATTTGCCTCTCTGACGATCCGGGGCGTGTAGACTCGCGCGCGCGGCGCGTCAAGGGCGCTGGCGCGGCTTTCCGCATGGCGGCATGTCGTTCTTGTATCGAATCAGAACGGAGACAGGCCGCCCCAGCTTTCAAAGCACATCCAGGCAATCAGCCCGACAGCGGCAATCGCGCAGAGTATGCCCGCAATCTCAGTCCGCCCTGCCCTCATGATCCATGCCCGAAAAGTGAAAAAGCCTGCCATTGCTGGCAGGCTTTTCCGTTTGGTTCAAGTCAGCCTGGCTTATTCGCCGGCCGTGTCCTTCTCGGGAGCCGGCAGGCTGACGAGGGTGATCCCCTCCTCCGCCTTGGCCATTGCGGCGGCGCGCTTTGCCTTCAGCTTCTGGTCGCGTTCGGCAGCCACACGGCGATACTGGCGGATGCCGCCACCCGTACCGGCCGGGATCAGGCGGCCCACGATGACGTTCTCCTTGAGGCCGTCGAGCGTATCGACCTTGCCCTGGATCGCTGCCTCGGTGAGCACGCGGGTCGTCTCCTGGAAGGAAGCCGCCGAGATGAAGCTCTTGGTCTGCAGCGAGGCTTTGGTGATGCCCAGCAGCAGCGGGGTCGCCGTGGCTTCGCGCAGGTCTTTCTTGCGCGAGCGGCGGATGGCCTCATTGGCCTCCTCGAACTCGATCGCATCGATGTGCTCGCCGGTGATGAACGGCGTATCGCCGCCCTCGGTGATCTCGACCTTCTGCAGCATCTGGCGAACGATCACCTCGATGTGCTTGTCGTTGATCGGCACGCCCTGCAGACGGTAAACCTTCTGCACTTCCTCGGTGAGGTAGTTGGCGAGCGCTTCCACGCCCAGCGTCGAGAGGATGTCCTGAGGCGCGGGGTTACCGTCCATCAGATACTCACCGCGCTTGATGAAGTCGCCATCCTGCACCGCAAGGTGCTTGCCCTTCGGCACCAGATAGTCGATCGGCTCGCGCCCTTCCTCGGTCGGAACGATCGTGACCTTGCGCTTGTTCTTGTAGTCGCGGCCGTATTCGACGCGGCCATCGACTTCCGCGATGATCGCATGGTCCTTCGGACGGCGGGCTTCGAAGAGTTCAGCCACGCGCGGCAGACCGCCCGTGATGTCCTTCGTCTTGGCACCGCCCGTTGCGACGCGGGAAAGCGTGTCACCCGGCTCGATCCGGTCACCATCGGAGACCGAGAGGATCGCGCCCACGGAGAGGACATAGCTTGCCGGCGAACCGTTGGGCAGTTTCACCGGTTTGCCATTGGCGTCCACAATCTGGATCGTCGGCTTGAGGTCAGCAGACTTCGAGCTCGTCCGCGGATCAACGACCACGCGCGCCGAGATACCGGTCGCTTCGTCAGTCTCTTCACGAACCGTCTGGCCGTCCACCAGGTCGATGAAGCGGGCTTCACCGCCGACTTCCGACACGATCGGCTGGGCGAAGGGGTCCCAATCGGCAAGCAGCTTGCCGGGGGCAACCTTGTCGCCATCCTTGATCATCAGGCGCGTACCATAGGCGGGACGGAACGACTGGCGCGTGCGGCCGTCGGCGTCCACGATCTCGACCTGCATACGGCGGCCGACAACCACAATCGTCTTGTCCTTGCGGGTAACGATCTCGGCATCGGTAAAGCGCACGGTGCCTTCGAAGCTGGCTTCCAGCGACGACTGGTCGGCCACCTGGGCCGCGCCGCCGATGTGGAAGGTACGCATCGTCAGCTGCGTACCCGGCTCACCGATGGACTGGGCAGCAATCACGCCGACAGCCTCCCCCCGGTTGACCAGCGTACCGCGCGCGAGGTCACGGCCATAGCACTGGGCACAGATGCCGTTCTTGGTTTCGCAGGTCAGCGGCGAGCGCACTTTCACGCGGTCGACAGAGGCAGCGTCGATCTGGGCGGCCACGTCCTCGTCCACATAGGTGTTGGCCGGAACAACAAGCTTGCCATCGGCGCCCTTGATGTCTTCGGCAATCACGCGGCCGAGGATACGCTCGTTCAGCGAGACCACAACGTCAGCGCCTTCCATCACGGCCGTGATGTCGATGCCCTTCTCGGTGCCGCAATCATCTTCATTGATGATGCAGTCCTGGGCCACATCGACGAGGCGGCGGGTCAGGTAACCGGAGTTTGCCGTCTTCAGAGCGGTATCGGCCAGACCCTTACGGGCGCCGTGGGTCGAGTTGAAGTACTCGAGAACGGTGAGGCCTTCCTTGAAGTTCGAGATGATCGGCGTCTCGATGATCTCGCCCGACGGCTTGGCCATCAGGCCGCGCATACCGGCGAGCTGCTTCATCTGGTTCTTCGAACCACGCGCGCCGGAGTCGGCCATCATGAAGATCGAGTTGATCTGCTCCTTGCCCTTCTTGATCTGGACCTTGGAGGCAGACTCCATCATGGCGTCAGCCACCTTGTCGGTGCAGCTCGACCAGGCATCAACGACCTTATTGTATTTCTCGCCGCGCGTGATGAGACCGTCAGCATACTGACGCTCATAGTCGGCCACGAGATCCTTGGTCGCGTCGACCAGTTTCTTCTTCGCTTCCGGAATGACCATGTCATCCTTGCCGAAGGAGATGCCGGCCTTGCAGGCTTCACGGAAGCCCAGCTCCATCATCTTGTCACAGAAGATCACCGTCGCCTTCTGGCCGCACAGGCGGTAAACTTCGTCGATGATCTTGCCGATGGCTTTCTTGGAAAGCACGGTGTTGACGAGTTCCGGACCGATCGCTTTCGAGCGCGGCAGGATGTTCGCCACCATGTAGCGGCCCGGCGTCGTGTCGATGATGCGGCGTTCCGCTTTGCCTTCCGAATTGACGCCATCATACAGCGCCTTGATCTTCGAATGCACGGTGATCAGGCCAGCGTCCAGCGCATGTTCGATCTCGGCGAGGTCTGCGAAAACCATGCCCTCCCCCGGCTCGCCCTTGCGGTCGAGCGAGAGGTAGTAGAGGCCGAGAATGATGTCCTGAGACGGAACGATGATCGGCTTACCGTTGGCGGGCGAGAGGATGTTGTTGGTCGACATCATCAGCACGCGGCATTCCAGCTGGGCCTCAAGGCTCAGCGGAACGTGGACCGCCATCTGGTCGCCGTCGAAGTCTGCGTTGAATGCAGCGCAGACGAGCGGGTGCAGCTGGATGGCCTTGCCTTCGATCAGTTTCGGCTCGAACGCCTGGATGCCGAGGCGGTGCAGCGTCGGCGCCCGGTTCAGGAGAACCGGGTGCTCACGGATAACCTCGTCGAGGATATCCCACACTTCCGGCTTCTCTTTCTCCACGAGCTTCTTGGCCGCCTTCACCGTGCCGGCGAGGCCCTTGGCGTCAAGGCGCGCATAGATGAACGGCTTGAACAGCTCGAGCGCCATCTTCTTCGGCAGGCCGCATTCATGCAGCTTCAGGTTCGGGCCGACCACGATGACCGAACGGCCGGAATAGTCGACGCGCTTGCCGAGTAGGTTCTGGCGGAAGCGGCCCTGTTTGCCTTTCAGCATGTCGGAGATCGACTTCAGCGGGCGCTTGTTGGTGCCCGTGATCGTGCGGCCGCGGCGGCCGTTGTCGAACAGGGCGTCCACCGACTCCTGCAGCATCCGCTTTTCGTTACGGATGATGATATCCGGCGCGCGAAGCTCCATCAGGCGCTTCAGGCGGTTGTTCCGGTTGATCACGCGGCGATAGAGGTCGTTGAGGTCGGAGGTGGCGAAACGGCCGCCATCCAGCGGAACCAGCGGGCGCAGGTCCGGCGGGATAACCGGAATGACCGTCAGGATCATCCATTCCGGTTTCGCTTTCGACTGGAGGAAGGAATCCACCACCTTCAGGCGCTTGGAATACTTCTTCGTCTTCAGTTCCGAACTGGACTCGCGCAGCTCCTCGCGCAGCGTCTCGGCCAGCGTCGGCAGGTCGAGGCTCTTGAGGATCTCGCGGATCGCTTCAGCGCCGATCATCGCGGTGAAGGCATCTTCGCCCAGGCGGTCCTGCGCGTCCATGTATTCTTCTTCGGTCAGCAGCTGGTGCGGCTCAAGCTCGGTCAGGCCGGGCTCGATGACCACATAGCTTTCGAAGTAGAGCACGCGCTCTACGTCTTTCAGCGGCATGTCCACCAGCGTCGCGATGCGGGACGGCAGCGACTTCAGGAACCAGATGTGGGCCACCGGAGCGGCCAGGTCGATATGGCCCATGCGCTCGCGCCGGACGCGCGCCAGGGTCACTTCCACGCCGCACTTCTCGCAAACGATGCCGCGATACTTGATGCGCTTATACTTGCCGCAAAGGCACTCATAGTCCTTCGTCGGGCCGAAGATCCGCGCACAGAACAGGCCGTCGCGCTCCGGCTTGAACGTGCGGTAGTTGATGGTTTCGGGCTTCTTGATTTCACCAGACGACCATGAGCGGATCTTCTCCGGGCTCGCAATCGAAATACGGATCGCCTCGAAGCTCGGGGCGGGCGTATTGGTGTTGAACATATTGGCGACGTCCTGGCGCATAGGGTGTCTGCTCCTTGGGGCGGGCGTTTATGGGGAGGTCTCTCTCCCCTGCCCTGAATAAATCCGGGTCGGCGAGGCCCCGCCGGTAGGCGGGGCCCTATTTTGCAGAAGTCTACTCGGCGGCCACCGGGGCCTCATCTGTTGCGTCGCGCTCCAGGCCATTTTCCTCGAGCAGCTCGACGTTGAGACCGAGCGAACGCATCTCCTTGATAAGCACGTTGAAGCTCTCCGGAATGCCAGCCTCGAAGGTGTCGTCCCCGCGGACGATCGCTTCGTAGACCTTGGCACGGCCGGCCGTATCGTCCGACTTCACCGTCAGCATTTCCTGCAGCGTGTAGGCAGCGCCATAGGCTTCCAGAGCCCAGACCTCCATCTCGCCGAAGCGCTGACCGCCGAACTGGGCCTTGCCGCCCAGCGGCTGCTGGGTGACGAGCGAATACGGACCCGTGGAGCGGGCGTGGATCTTCTCGTCGACCAGGTGGTGCAGCTTCAGAAGGTACTTGTAGCCAACCGTGACCGGGCGCGTGAACGCCACACCGGTGCGGCCGTCGAACAGGCGGACCTGACCCGACGAGTCGAGACCGGCGCGAACCAGCAGGTCGTTGATGTCGTCCTCGCGGGCGCCATCGAAGACCGGGGTGGCAATGGGAACGCCGTTCCGGAGGTTGCCGGCCAGCTCGATGATCTCCTCATCACCCTCCGGCAGATCCTGGCTTTCGCCATAGGCATGGGTCAGCGAGGCTTTCAGCGCCTTGATGTCATGCTTCTGGTGGTACTCTTCCAGTGCCTTGTCGATAATGTGGCCAAGGCCGCGGCAGGCCCAGCCAGAGTGGGTCTCGAGGATCTGACCGACGTTCATCCGTGAAGGCACGCCCAGCGGGTTGAGAACGATGTCGACCGGCGTGCCATCTTCCAGGAAGGGCATGTCTTCGAGCGGGTTGATCTTGGAGATAACCCCCTTGTTGCCGTGACGGCCGGCCATCTTGTCGCCCGGTTGCAGCTTGCGCTTCACAGCCAGGAAGACCTTCACGACCTTCATCACGCCCGGAGGCAGATCATCGCCGCGCTGGACCTTCTCGACCTTGTCGTTGAAGCGGGCATCAAGTTCGCGGATCGAAGCATCGAACTGTTCGCGCAGGGCCTGGAGTTCGGCCTGAGCCTTTTCAGACTTCAGCTCGATATCCCACCACTGACGCTGGTTCAGCTCTTCGAGAGCCGCTTCGGCGATCTTGCCGGCCTTGAAGCCTTTCGGGCCCGTAGCTGCTTCCTTGCCGACGAGAATGTCGTGCAGGCGCGAATAGGTGTTCCGCTCAAGGATCGACTGTTCGTCTTCCTTGTCTTCCTGCAGCTTCTCGATCTGCTCACGCTCGATCTGCAGCGCGCGCTGGTCCTTGTCGATGCCGTGGCGGTTGAAGATGCGGACATCCACAACCGTACCGGCGTCGCCCGGCGGCACGCGCAGCGAGGTATCGCGCACATCAGAAGCCTTCTCACCGAAGATGGCGCGCAGGAGTTTCTCCTCCGGCGTCATCGGGCTTTCGCCCTTCGGCGTGACCTTGCCGACGAGAATGTCGCCGGCCTTCACTTCGGCGCCAACCGCCACGATCCCGGCTTCGTCGAGGTTGCGGAGCGCTTCCTCACCGACGTTGGGAATGTCGCGGGTGATCTCTTCCGGACCGAGCTTGGTGTCGCGGGCGGCAACTTCGAATTCCTCGATGTGGATCGAGGTGAACACATCGTCGCGCACGATGCGCTCGGAGATCAGGATGGAGTCTTCGAAGTTGTAGCCGTTCCAGGGCATGAACGCGACGAGCACGTTCCGGCCGAGCGCCAGCTCACCAAGATCCGTAGACGGACCGTCGGCGATGATGTCGTTCTTCGACACAACGTCGCCAACCTTCACGATCGGGCGCTGGTTGATGCACGAGTTCTGGTTCGACCGGCGGAACTTCGCGAGACGGTAGATGTCCACGCCCGACTTGGAGCCTTCCAGCTCGTCGGTGGCGCGCACAACGATACGCATCGCATCGACCTGCTCGACCACCCCTGCCCGGCGGGCAACGATGGCGGCGCGGCTGTCGCGGGCAACGACTGCTTCCATACCGGTGCCGACGAAGGGCGCTTCGGACTTCACAAGCGGCACCGCCTGGCGCTGCATGTTCGAGCCCATCAGCGCGCGGTTGGCGTCGTCATTCTCGAGGAACGGAATGAGCGAGGCAGCCACCGAGACGACCTGCTTGGGCGAAACGTCCATATACTGAACTTCTTCACGGGCAACCATGGTCGCTTCGCCAGCCACACGGGCGTTGACGAACTCGTTCACGAGTTCGCCCTTCTCGTTGACCGTCGCGTTGGCCTGAGCAATCGAATAGATGCTCTCTTCCATCGCGGAGAGGTACACGACCTCTTCGGTCAGCTTGCCGTTCAGCACGCGGCGGTACGGGCTCTCGATGAAGCCGTACTTGTTGACGCGGGCATGGGTCGCGAGGCTGTTGATCAGACCGATGTTCGGGCCTTCCGGCGTCTCGATCGGGCAGATACGGCCATAATGCGTCGGGTGAACGTCGCGGACCTCGAAGCCGGCACGCTCGCGCGTCAGACCGCCCGGGCCAAGGGCCGAAAGACGGCGCTTGTGGGTGATCTCGGAGAGCGGGTTGGTCTGGTCCATGAACTGCGACAGCTGCGAGGAGCCGAAGAATTCGCGGACAGCGGCCACAACCGGTTTGGCGTTGATCAGGTCGTGCGGCATCACGGTGTCGATGTCGACCGCGCCCATACGTTCCTTGATCGCGCGCTCCATGCGCACGAGACCGATGCGGTAGTTGTTCTCCATCAGCTCGCCGACCGAGCGGACACGGCGGTTGCCGAGGTTGTCGATGTCGTCGACTTCGCCCTTGCCATCCTTCAGGTCGAGGATGACCTTCATGACGCCGATGATGTCCTCGTTGCGCAGGGTGCGCATGTTGTCTTCAGCCGACTCATACTCGCGCACGGCCACCGACAGACGCATGTTCATCTTCACGCGGCCAACGGCCGAGAGATCATAACGTTCGGCATCGAAGAACAGTTGGCCGAAGAGGGCCTCTGCCGCTTCCTGCGTCGGCGGCTCGCCGGGGCGCATGACACGGTAGATGTCCGAGAGCGCCTCGAAGCGGGTCTCGTTCTTGTCGGCTTTCAGCGTGTTGCGCAGCCAGGGGCCACGGCCACCGGCGTCGATGTCCAGCACTTCGATCAGGTCGATGCCGTAATCGCGCATTTCGGCGATGGTCGCCTCCTCCAGCGCATCACCGGCTTCCCCGAAGATTTCCCCGGTTTCCAGATTGACGACATCGCGGGCCAGGAACTTGCCGACGAGGGCTTCGGAGGTAACGAGGATCTCGTCTGTGCCGCTTTCAGCCGTACGCTTTGCCTTGAGCGCGGTGATCTTCTTGCCGGCCTCGGCCACAACCTTGCCGGTCTTTGCGTCGATCAGGTCGAATTCCGGCTTCACACCCTTCCAGGCATCGGCGCGGAAGCTGGTGATCCAACCCTTCTTGTCGAGGCGGTAGATGGAGCGGGTATAGAACTGGTCGAGGATCTGCTCGGTGTCATAGCCGAGCGCATAGAGCATCGTCGTCGCCGGCAGCTTGCGCTTGCGGTCGATCCGGATGTTCAGGATGTCTTTCGCGTCGAACTCGAAGTCGAGCCAGGAGCCGCGATACGGAATGATGCGGGCCGCAAACAGCAGCTTGCCCGAAGCGTGGGTCTTGCCCTTGTCATGGTCAAAGAACACGCCCGGCGAACGGTGCATCTGCGAGACGATCACGCGCTCTGTGCCGTTGACGACGAAAGTGCCCTTCTCGGTCATCAGCGGGATGTCGCCGAGATAGCATTCCTGCTCTTTCACTTCCTTGACCGAGCGGGCGCCGGTGTCTTCATCAACGTCGAACACCACGAGCTGGAGGCGAACCTTCAGCGGCGCCTGGAATGTCAGGTCGCGCTGGACGCACTCTTCAACGTCGAACTTAGGCTGTTCGAACTCGTAGGAGACGTATTCGAGGGTCGCGCGCTCAGAGAAGTCCGTGATCGGGAAAACCGATTTGAAGACACCGCCCAGGCCATCGTCCGTGCGCTTTTCGCGCGGCGTGTTCATCTGGAGGAAGGCTTCGTAGGACTCGCGCTGGACCTCGATCAGGTTTGGCATTTCGATGGCTTCGGGAATGCGGCCGAAGTTTTTGCGGATACGTTTCTTTTCCGTGAAGGAGAGTGCCATCCCAGGTTCCCAGTCTTTCGGCTTGTCCGCACGCGCGCAGACAGCCTGTGATTAGAACGCGAGTACGCGGCGATCCCCAATGGAGACCGCCGCGCAGATCCTTGAACGGGTGACGCCTCGCGCGAACGCCGCCCGGATGCGAAACCGCAGAGCTTACTTCAGCTCGACTTTTGCGCCTGCAGCTTCGAATTTCTTCTTCATCTCTTCAGCGTCAGCCTTAGACACGCCTTCCTTGACGGTCTTCGGAGCGCCTTCGACGAGGTCTTTGGCTTCTTTCAGGCCGAGGGCCGGAACGACTTCGCGGACGAGTTTGATGACTTCGATTTTCTTCGCGCCAGCGTCGGTCAGCACGACATCGAATTCGGTCTTCTCTTCAACAGCAGCAGCCGGAGCAGCGCCGCCGCCAGCAGCAGCGACAGCCACCGGAGCAGCAGCAGAAACGCCCCACTTTTCTTCGAGCATCTTTGCGAGCTCAGCGGCTTCCAGAACGGTCAGAGCCGAGAGATCTTCGACAATCTTTTCGAGATTTGCCATGGTTTCAATTCCTGTTTGGTTCGGTTGTTAAGGTCTTGGTGTTGCGAAAACGGGTGTCTTATGCGGCGTCTTTCGACGCATACGCGGACACCACGCGGGCAAGTTGCGAAGCCGGTGCCTGAATGACGCCCGCAACTTTCGTTGCCGGTGCCTGGATGAGGCCGATGAGCTTGCCACGCAGTTGGTCGAGGGACGGCAGTTTCGCGAGGGCTTCGACGCCTTTGGCATCGAGGACCTGCTCACCCATCACGGCGCCGATGATGACGAGCTTCGAATTTTCCTTCGAGAACTCATCGGCCGCTTTTGCAGCCGACACCGGATCCGGCGAGTAGGCGATTGCCACGGGGCCCTGGAAGAGCTCCTGTGCCTTGTCGCCACCTGCCCCGCCCAGCGCGATTTTCGCGAGGCGGTTCTTGACCACTTTGAAGTGCGCGCCGTCCTTGCGGAGCAGGCCACGCAGCTTCGTCATTTCCGCCACGGTAAGACCGGTATAGTGGGTCACGACGACCACGCCCGCCCCTTCGAAAACCCCTTTGAGGTTCTCAAGAGCCGCGCTTTTTCCAGCTTTATCCATTGCGGGTCTCCATTGAGGCGTCCGGACCATCCGGCCGCCCTGGTGATCGCCAAAACTCCCGAAAGAGCCTCAGCGCCTGCCCAGGGATTGGCCTGCCCGGCTTGCACCCCCTGGAAAATTCCAGAAGATTCCGAACCGTATCAACGCCTCACCCCGTCTGCACAGGCGGCCAGATGGCCCTTAGCAACCCCGAAGGGTATGACCTATGGTCTAGGACAGGAAAACGGGAGGCCGCCGATGCATATCGGAGAACTCCCGTCAAGCGGGGGGCATTAACGCTTTTTCCAGAGGTTCGCAAGCCCCTTCCCTCATTTTTTCACAGGGGTACAAAAAAGCCCGGAGCGGCAAGGCGCTCCGGGCTTCTTCCAATTTCAGTCCCGAAGGGACGAAGATCAGCCTTTGGCTTCAGCCAGGTCGATCGTGACGCCGGCGCCCATCGTCGAAGACAGGGTGACCTTGCGCACGAACGTGCCTTTTGCGCCCGACGGGCGGGCCTTCACGACAGCGGAGATGAACGCCTGAACGTTCTTCTCAATGTCGGCGTCGGTGAAGCTGGCCTTGCCAACGCCAGCATGAACGATACCGGCCTTCTCAACCTTGAACTCGACGGCGCCGCCCTTGGCGTCCTTGACGGCCTGGGTGACGTTCGGGGTCACGGTGCCGACTTTCGGGTTCGGCATCAGGCCGCGGGGGCCGAGCACCTTACCGAGACGGCCGACGAGGCCCATCATGTCCGGCGTCGCGATCACGCGGTCGAAGTCCATGAAGCCGCCATTGACCTTTTCGAACAGGTCTTCTGCGCCGACGATGTCTGCGCCAGCCGCCAGGGCTTCCTCGGCCTTCTTGTCCTTGGCGAACACGGCCACGCGGACGTCCTTGCCGGTGCCGGCCGGCAGGTTCACCACAGAGCGGACCTGCTGGTCAGCATATTTGGGGTCAACGCCGAGATTGATGGCGATTTCGATCGACTCGTCGAACTTCGCCTTGGCGTTCGATTTCACGAGCTTCACAGCCTCGGAGATCGTGTAAGCTTTCGTCTTGTCGACGGTCTGCTCGATTGCGCGGGTGCGTTTACCTTTGGTCGCCATGTCGCTTACTCCACGATCTGCAGACCCATCGCGCGGGCAGAGCCGGCGATGATCTTGGTGGCTGCGTCAAGGTCGTTGGCGTTCAGGTCGTCCATCTTGACCTTCGCGATCTCGCGGACCTGGTCCATCGTCACTTTGCCGACGGTGTCATAACCGGGCTTTTTCGCGCCAGAAGCAGGCTTCTTGCCGAGTTTCAGGCCAGCGGCCTTCTTCAGCAGAACGGTTGCCGGCGGCGTCTTGGTGACGAAGGTGAACGACTTGTCCTGATAATACTGGATCACAACAGGGGTCGGCAGGCCTTCTTCCATACCCTGGGTACGGGCGTTGAAGGCTTTGCAGAATTCCATGATGTTGATACCGCGCTGGCCGAGGGCGGGGCCCACTGGCGGCGACGGGTTGGCCTTGCCGGCCGGGATCTGGAGCTTGATCTGCCCCAGAAGTTTCTTAGCCATTTTGTCCTCACAACTTTGGCGAAGGGGCGGTGGTCTTTCGATCCGCCCGGTTGAATACGAGGCTCCGCGGTTCGGCTGGCAGCCTCCCGCAGAAGCGGGGCGTATGGCCGAAAGCCCCTGCCCGGTCAAGCTGCAGGCATGAAAAAGCCCGGAGCGCGTGGCGTCCGGGCCTTTCGCAGAGGGGGCGGCCCCTTCCCTACATCATCGCATAGCCGCGCGCATTGATGTACTGGCGCAGCTCCTGAGCGCGGCGGACCGGGTCCGGATGGGTCGACATGAACTCCGCCGGGCGCTGGCCCTTGGACTGGGCATCCATCAGCTCCCACAGGCGGACAGACTGTTTCACGTCATATCCGGCATTATACATGTAATCGACGCCGAGGCGGTCGGCTTCCAGCTCATGATTGCGGCTGTAGGGCAGAATGACGCCGAACTGCACCGCCGCCCCGCCGAGCGCGCCGATGGCCGAGCCATACTTGCTGAGCTCCTCGGAAGACGCCACGGCGATCTGGCCGACCATCATGCCGGCCTGCGCCGCCATGGTCACAGACATCCGCTCTGCCGCATGGCGGCCCGTCACATGTCCCGCCTCATGACCCAGCACTGACGACAGCTGGTCGTCATTCTCCGTCAGTTCGGTAATGCCGCGATAGACGCCCACCCGGTTGCCCGGCATCACGAAAGCGTTGACATCATCGGTGTCGAACACCGCCACATCCCACTGTTCATGATCGCGCTTGGCCCCCTTTGCGGTACGGTTCCAGACATTCAGCACGCGGTTGCGCAGAGCCGAATTGGAAGTCTGCGGCACCTGGCTTTTCATGTCAGACCAGGCGGCCGTCGCCATGCTCGCCACTTCCGCGTCGCCCATCAGCAGGAACTGGCTGCGGCCGGTCTCCGGATTGGTCGTGCAGCTCGACACGAAAGGCAGCACCGTGCCAGCCGCGATGCCGGTGATGATCGCGCGGCGCGACATCCGGATCCTGGGCGCGCCAGCGAGAATCTCACCGTCAAAATCAATGCGTTCGACCATTTTTCTCTCCCTGAAACCGGCCATGGAAAGGGTAACTCCCCGGCGGTAAATTGCAATTCCAGCCTGCGATCCCTAGGCCCCCGCCCGTGAACCGCTGCTGAATGTGAACGGCCTCAGGGCTCGGCGCCCTCGCCCACCAGAATGGCCGCCTGCTCCACCCAGCCTTCGCGCTTCACGCGGCCATTGAAGTGCAGATAATCGTCAATCCAGGCGATGTTTTCGGGGCTCCAGTCAGCAATCTGGTCGAAATGATAGATGCCCAGCGAATTCAGCACTTCCTGAATGCGCGGGCCGATGCCGCCGATCAGGGTCAGGTCGTCCGGCGCGCCTTCTACCGGCCGCTCCAGGGCCAGCGGCCGGGCGGGCACCACATCGGCCGCCCCTCCGGCATCGGCCAGCGCATCTTCTTCCTCAAGCCGGCCGAGGATGGTTTCCGCAGCAAACGCGCCCTCATCTTCTTCTTCGTCCTCGTCTTCGAAACCTTCATCATCGCCGTCTTCATCCCCGGCGATGTCTTCCAGCTCGTCATAGGCCTCATCAACCTCAGCGGCCTCATCGAGCGCTTCCCCGGTCTCGTAGTCGGTCTCCACCTCGAACGCCTCGCTGGCGGTCTCCTCGCCCTGCGCAGCGATCTCGTCGGCGACGCTTTCCTGGTCCCCTTCAAAATAGGCCAGCCGGCCTTCCAGATAGCGGTTGCGCCAGCGCAGACGGGCCAGTTCTTCCTCGGGCGACTCCTCATCAGCCTTCGGCTCGGCGGGGGCGATCGCTGCGGCCACCCGGGCCGGCTCTTCCACCTCGGGCGCGGGCGCCGCCGGGGCGGGCTGGGCAGCCACTTCGTTTTCCAGCGCCTTCACGCGAAGCGCCAGATACGAGACTCTCCAGGCCAGCTTGGGGTCTGCCTCGGCGGCGGGGGGCGCCTCAGCCTGAACAGGCGCAGGCACGGGCGCCGCTGCCGCAGCGGCTTCTGCGCGCGCCACTTCGGCGTCCGTCAGCGCCCGGCGGGCTTCGGCCAGCTCTGCTTCAAGCCCGGCAACCTGCGCCTCAAGCTCCTGGGTGCGCAGCATCGCGGCCCCGTCAATCGCAGGCACCGCCGCCATTTCCGGCGCCGGCGCCAGCACGGGCGGCGCGGCCTTCAGCGCGTCGAGTTCATCCCGCGCCGCGCGCAGGGCCGAGAGGGTTTCGGCAAGTTGTTGTTCCAGCGCCGGGTCAGCCTGGGGCGAGACTTGCGCCGCCTCGAAGGCCTGCGCCCCGCCCTGCCCCGCCAGCAGCTTGCGCTGGGCGGCAAACAGGCGCTCGATCTCGTCACGCGCTTCGCTGAGTTCCACCTTCGTCACATCGCGGTCGACTTCCGCCCGGCGCAAGCGCCCGGTCAGCAACATGCCGCGGAGCGACCAGCCCAGCAGCAGTGCCACGAGCGCTGCCCCGGCCAGTGCGATCCACATATGCGCCACAAGCCAGGTCATTCTCCGCTCCGTTCCAAAACTCTGATGTCTACCGGCCGGGCCGCTGCCGTTTCCGCGTCAGCTTCCTGATTAGCCGCCTCGCCGCCGGGGCGACTATAGCTGATAGCAGCCAGCTGCGCGCGAGGCACCCCTGCCGAAACAAGGAAATCCACCAGTTCGGACGCCTGCACATTTCCGGCAGCGACAACCTCGAACCGCTCGGACGCGCCACAGCGGCGGATGATCCCGGCAATCTGGTCGAGCTGCGGGCCGCTTTCGCGGGCGATGGCCGCGCCGCCATGGATGAAGCGGATCTGACCGGCGGCAAGCGCCGCGCGAAGCTCTCCCTGGCAGTCCATTCCCGCGTCCGCTGCAGACATCGGCAGGACATTTCCGGACATTTCCTGGACACTTCCGGACATTTCGGCACCAATCGCCGTCTTCCAGCGGCCTGCGACGCGCGCCATGTCGTCCTTCAGATAATAGAGTGTGCTGGGCCGGGCCTCGCCGTCAAAAATGAACACGCCGCCCGCCGCATCGAATGCCATCTCACCGGTGCGGAACTTTGCAAATTCCGGCAACCCCGCCAGCGCGCCGGCCAGCCAGCCCTCCGGCAGTGCCGCGCCCGGTTGCATCTCGTCACGGATCTCGCCGGCAAAGCCCTCCTCGGCCGCCGCCAGCAGCTGGCGCCGCTCGCCCGCATCGGAGATGGTGCCCGACAGCGTCAGGACATTGTCCGCAAGGCGCGCCCGCCAGCGGATGTCGCCGGTCAGAAGCGGCTCCCCCCGGAAGGGCGCGGCCACGCCCGACACCGCCCTGGCAATCTCCGCCCGAAGCGCCGGATCAGCCACCTCGCCGCGCAGCACCAGACGGTGATCGGTCAGGGTCACTTCCCCTTCGTCCATCTGCGCAAGCTGTTTCAGTGCCAGCCGGGCCACCCCTTGGAAGTTGCCTGCCGGCGCGCCTGCGGCCAGCTGCATCTCGTTATCCACTGCCGCGCGGCCCACAAGGCGGGCATCCTCCACCAGCGTAGCCTGGATCGCCTTGGAGGGCACAAGGCCCGACAGCACGATCCGCCCTTCCGGGGTCTTCGTGGCCCGCCAGACAAAGGGGGAAACCGGCGGGGCCGCGTCGGCCCGGTTTTCCACCAGGGTCACGCCGCCAAAGATCACGCCGCCGGGGCCGCTGCTGCGCCGCACGAAGCGCGCCGCTTCAGTCACCGCGTCATGGGAAGGCGCTGCGCCGGTGATGACGGCCCGCTGGCCATCCATGCGAACGCTGGCCCAATCGGCCCCACCTTCGGCAAGCGCCGCCTTGGCCCGCGCCTCAAGCCGCGCTTGGAGGTTTACAGCGCTCTGTGGGGATTGGTAGATGCCCCACCACATAAGGAAAGGCAGGGCCAGGAGGGCGAGCCCCCCAATAAGGTAGTCAAGCAGGCGCATGACGTCGCTGACCTCCCAAAACCAGTACCCCCACAGCACTCTCTCGGGCGAGGCATGCCCTAACCCTTAACTGATCGCAAGATGAACCAGGCAGGCCCAACCCGGCGATGAAACAGCCCCTCGAACTGATCACCAGCCCCTCCAATCCGCTGATCAAGACCCTGAAAGGCCTTGAGCGCAAGAAGGAACGCACTGAAACTGGTCTGTTCCTGGCCGAAGGCGCCCGGATTGTCAGCGAAGGCCTGGCCCGCGGCTGGCAGCCGGAAACCGTGATTATTGCTGCCGATATGGCAGAACGGCCACAGATCCGTGACCTGGCGCGCGACGCGGCGAAGGCCGGCGCCCGCGTGGTGATGGCGCCTGAGCGGCTGATGAGCAAGATCACCCAGAAGGACAACGCCCAGAGCGTTGTCGCCGCCTTCCGCCAGCGCCATCTCAGCCTTGCGAACCTGCCCGCGCCCAAGGCCGCCCCGCTCTACATCGCCCTTTATGAAGTGCGCGATCCAGGCAATCTCGGCACCATCCTGCGCACGGCAGACTGCGCCGGGGTGAGCGGCGTCATCCTCGTGGGCACCTGCTGTGATCCTTACAGTTTCGAGGCCGTGCGCGCGTCCATGGGGTCAGTGTTTGACGTGCCCTTTGCCCATGCCGATTTCGACAGTTTCAACACCTGGCGCAAGGCCGCCGGAATGCGCCTCAGCGCTGCATCTGTAAACGGGACCGTGCGTCATGACGGGGCTGATTTCACCGGCGGATCCATCATCCTGATGGGCAATGAACAGGCCGGCCTGCCCGGCTGGGCCGAAGCGGCATGCGACACGCTCTGTCTCATCCCCATGCGCGGGGGCGCCGACAGCCTCAATCTTGCCCAGGCCAGCGCCATCATGATCTATGAGGCCTGGCGCCAGCGGGGCTATGCATGACCATGAAGACCGAAACCCGCCTGCTGATCGCCGATGACTGGGAAGACTATGCCCTGCTCGATTCAGGCCACCTGCAGAAGCTGGAACGCTTCGGCAGCCAGACCGTGATCCGGCCCGATCCGCAGGCCTTCTGGGAACCGGCCCGGCCGGTGCAGAGCTGGAAGGCGGACGCCCGTTTCGTCACCAAGGCGCAGGATGAAGACGGCGCGGGACAATGGGAGGTGCTTTCCCCCCGCGCCGCCGAAAGCTGGCCGATGCGCTGGAACGGCCTCACTTTCACCGCGCGCCGCACCGCCTTCCGTCATATGGGCGTGTTCCAGGAACACTCCGTGCACTGGCGGTTTGCGCAGGACCAGATCCGCGCCGCAAAGCGCCCGCTGAAAGTGCTGAACCTCTTTGGCTATACCGGCATGATGTCGCTCGCCTGCGCGGCGGCCGGCGCCGAAGTCGTGCATCTCGATGCCAGCCCGAAATCCAATGGCTATGGCAAGGACAACCAGTCCCTCTCCGGCCTTGATGACCGCACCATCCGCTGGATTGCCGATGACGCGATGAAATTCGTCGCCCGCGAAATCCGCCGCGGCAGCAAGTATGATGGCATCGTGCTCGACCCGCCGAAATTTGGCCGCGGCCCCAAGAATGAAACCTGGCGCTTTGAGGAAAGCCTGCCCGAACTGCTTGACGGCGTGCGCGACCTTCTGAGCGAGGAACCGCGCTTCGTCATCGCGACCGCCTATGCTGTCCGCCTCTCCTATCTCGCCGTGGCGCAGGCCCTTGGCGACCGGCTGAAGCCCTATGGCGGCGTTATGGAAACCGGCGAAATGGCCCTGCCCCAGCAGGGGTCTGACCGCCTGCTGCCGACCGCGCTCTACGCCCGCTGGCGGGCGGCCTGACGCTGCCCTGCCCCGTCGTGGGCGCTAGAGGCTAGAGCGCCTTGCTGCCCGGGATTTTCGCCCGCTCGCGCTCGACCCAGCCTTTTCCGCCGGAGACGACGTCCATCCCCTCCCAGGGCGCATTCTTGCAGATGACATCGCGGGAGCGCGCCACCGCATGCCCGATGATCGGGTAGAAGGCCGTGTCTTCGTCCTGCCCGAAGGTGTTGCCTTCGAAATCATAGCGTGTGCGCGGGCCCATCATCACGGTATCCCGCGCGCAGTTAAGCACCGCATACGGATATTCCTGCCAGGCTACATACCGGCCTTCGAAGGAAACCTCATCCGGCATGTAGACATACACCATCCGGAAAAAGGCAAGGTCTCCCTCGCGCACGGCCGGCTGGCTGATGAAGACCGCAAAGCGCTCGTCCTGCTGGATGATTTTGCGCCATTCCGGCGCGGGCAGGTCCGGCACCGGCGCAAGCGGCGCGGGCGCAGGCGCGGGCGGCGCGCTGGCACACGCGGCGGCGAGGCCCGCCACGGCAAGCCCCGCCAGCATCTTCAGGGGTCGGTTGAGGGTCATGTTGATCTCCCATGTGATGGATGATCCCAGAATGACAGACCCGGCCGGCCTGTAATCCCCCTCAACAGGGGGTGCCCTTCCCCGATGCGAGGCAAATCTGGGCCCAGACAGCCTTGAGCCCGGTTCATGTGAGGCCCCAAGGGGGCCGATACGGAACCCGCCAAAAAAAGAAAACGGCGGCCCCGAAGGACCGCCGTTCCTGTAGGAGAGAGAGAATGGCCGGATTGCTCCGGCCGATCCCGATTAGAAGCGCAGGTTGATACCCACGAAGGCCGAGCGGCCAACCACGTCATAGGTCGACGGGTCGGTGTTGGCCTGAACGTTCGGCGAGTACAGACGCGGCTCTTGGTCGAGCAGGTTGTTGATACCTGCACGGATCGTGACGTAGTCGGTCAGATTGTACGAGCCATTGAGGTCGAAGTACCAGGTCTCCGGAACGCCCGTGTTGGTGATCGAGCTGCCACCGGTGACCGTGTTCGCGTGCTTCATGTTTTGAATGTAGCGCGTCGTCAGGTTCAGCGACAGGTCCTCATACGTGTAGCCGGTACGCAGCGTGACTTTCCACTCCGGCGTAGCCGAACCGGTGGTCGAGCCAATCGTGCCCACGAAGTCGTTGACCGGGTCAACGATGGTGGTTTGCGTCGTGTACTCTTCAACCCAGGTTGCAACGAGGTTCCAGTTCAGGGCCCCCATTGTGTTCAGGTCCACACCCCAACGTGCCGAGATATCGACGCCGCTGGTGTTGATGAAGGCCTGGTTCTGCGAGGATTGCAGGAGGTCGATAACGCCACCGGTATTCTGATCGCGGGTGAACAGCTGACACCAGCTGTTGGACGGATCGTAGGTCGGGTTCGCACCGTCACGGTTGTAGCAACGCTGAACGATCGTCGTTGCGGCCACAGCAGCGATAACGTCTTCCAGTTCCACAGACCAGTAGTCGACGGTCAGACCCAGGCTTTCGACGAACGAGTTGCCCGTGAAGGGCGAGGTCGCGACGAAACCGAAGGTGTAGGAGTTGGAGGTTTCCGGCTCGAGGTTCACGTTACCACCGGTAAGACCCGTTGCCTGACCCGACGGCTGGAAGTAGCTGGAGCCACCAGCAACAACCGACTGAGCCGCGCAGAGTGCTGCCACGTTGGCACCGTTGGCGCCGTTACGGCCCCATTCAGCGTTGCTAGCGTTGGCACCCGTCGTGTTGCAGGGGTCCTGGTTGGTGAAGGTCGGGAAGTTGTTCAGCACCGGAGCGAAGAGCTCGGTAATGCTCGGTGCACGGATGGCTTTCTGATAACCACCGCGGAAGCGGAAGGCATCGTTGACCTTCCAGTCACCGTTGATCTTCCAGGTGTCCGCCGTACCGGAACTGCTGTTGTCCGTCACGCGGTAGCCGAGGGTGAAGTTCAGCTCTTCCATGAACGGCATGTCTTTGACGACCGGAACAAGCGCCTCGGTGTAGAGGTCGTACCAGTCAAGATAGCCGGAAGTGGGGAGCTGCTGGTTGAAGCCGGCAACGAGGCCCGGCTGCAGACCGGAGTCAGGCTGGAAGTCGTAGTCAAGCTCACGGTACTGAACACCGAAAGCCGTTTGGATCGGACCAGCCGGCAGCTGGAACAGCTCACCCTGGATCGAGCCCTCGATGATCCGCTGCTCGATTTCGGTGAGGTTTTTCGCCGTCAGCGAGATGTAATCGATACAGGATTGGCTGATCGCCGCGTTGCCGAATAGGTTGAGACCGCCTGTGCAGAGCGATGCGCCGCCGTCTGCAGCGTCCAGAAGCGTCTGAACGCGGTCACGGCGAACGTTACCCGTTTGGATTTCGTTCAGCGTCGAACGGCCATGCGAGTAATAGACATCATAGGTCCAGGACTCGGTGCCCATCAGAGCGCCGTCGAAACCCATCGTCATCTGCCACACATCGTGCGTAGTCGAACCAACGCGGCCGCCAAGTGCGTTGAAGCGCTTGGAGAGAGCGAACGGAGCCGTCGGGTCTGCACGGGTTGCAAGCAGGGCGGCGAGTTCAGCACCGATGAAGGGGTTCGTGACCGGGACAGTGAAGCCCGTCGTACCACCTGCCGGGGTCGGAGCAAGCTCCTGCTCGGCATTGTAGTTGGTGAAGATGAAGCTACCGTAGGCACGGACGTAATCGTTGATGTCGTAATCAACAGACGAATAGATGTTCCAGCGGTTGAGCGGCAGGATCAGGTTGTTGTCCGGCTCGAAGTTGTACGAGAAAATATCCGGCGCAAAGTTGGTTGCGATAGCCGAATCGGGACCAGTATAGCCGACAATGTCACGCGGATCGTTGGCAACGCCAGTACAGAAGAGCGAACCGTCCGGGTTGAAGCCGAAGCCACCGACGCCGCCGTTCGCGGCACAGGCGCCAGAACCGAAGAGACCGTTAACTGCAGCAAGGCTCGGAGCGTTTGCACCGGGAACCCACGAACCGTCCGGATAGATCGACGTTGTGCTGGATGCCTGTGCCGAGAAGTCACGTGCACCTTTGCCAAGCACTTCACGGGTGAAGTAGTTCATGGAGAGGACTGCGTTACCACGATCATTGGCAAAATTGCTGCCCATCGTGATGCCGCTGCTCCACTCGACAGCGTCGCCGTTTTCCATCGCGGCACGGTACTGTCCGTCGATTTCAACGCCTTCGAAGTTGTCGCGGAGGATAAAGTTGGCAACACCGGCCACAGCGTCGGCGCCGTAGGTCGAAGCTGCACCACCGGTGATGATTTCAACGCGCTCGACAAGTGCCGAAGGGATCGTGTTGATATCAACAGTGCCGCCAGCAAAGGAAGGCATGCCGCGGCGGCCGTTGACGAGCACGAGGTTACGGCCCGAACCCAGACCGCGAAGGTCAAGAACCGCGCGGCCGTTGGAGCTCGGGTTGTTCGACTGGGACGACAGGTTCGGCGTGATCTGCGGCAGCGTGTTCAGGTACTGCTCGACAGTGGTGAGACCCGAGGTGACCAGCGCGTCCTGACCAACGGTGAGGATCGGGCTTTCAGCAACTTCGTCACGGCGCACCAGGCGCGAGCCGGTGACGGTGATGCGCTGCTGGCGTGCTTCGGTTTCGTCGCCCGGCGCAGCGGTGGTTTCAACAACAGGTTCATCTGCTTCTTGCGCAACAGCCACAAACGGGCTGGTGGCAGCAAACAGTGCACCGGCAAACAGCGATGTGGTGAACAGTCGCTTTTTCCAAGTAGGTTCGTTCAACTTACCCTCCAAAAGATAATGTAGCGCGCATGCACGCTATAGCGGCACTCAGCATAAATTTGAGTGTTGGGTCCGACTCCCCGGACCTTAACTGTGAGTAATGAAGTCAAGAATTTGACAGTCAACCACAGTGTCGCAAAACCTTCGACAAATTCCGCGAGTGTGACTATTTGGCTTCAGGTTTATGCGAATCTCCACCCGGAATTACGCAAAATGCGAATTCAATGGGTGCGCCAGCCCCAGCTAGCGGGCATGATCGTGCCAGAATTATTGGATATGGAGCGAAATATCGTGGTCCTCAAAACAGCTTTCAGCGCCGCCGCTTGTCTCTCAGCCACGCTTTCGTGTGTCGCGGTGGCACAGGCGCGCCCCTCCCACCCGATCGATCCCATCTATGCCTGCCAGACCATTCCGGCCGATGCCGAACGGCTGGCCTGCTTCGATCAGGCGGTCGCAACTCTCAAGGCAAGGGAGACAGCCGGTGAAGTCCAGACTGTGGATGTAGCGGCCATCGAGACTATAGAAAAGGAAGCCTTCGGCTTTTCTCTGCCCAGCCTCCCTTCCCTCTTCCGTAGCAACGCAGGCGATCCCGCTCAGCGGGAATCGGTCTCCGAAATCACCGTCCCGGTAAAATCGGCGCGGGTCCAGGGCGTCACCGGCAAGGTCATTGTCGTGCTGGAAAATGGCCAGACCTGGGAACAGACCGACACGGTCAAGCCGAACGCCTTTGCGGTGAAGAAGGCCAAGGAAGCCACGATCCGGAAAGCCGCGCTGGGCAGCTATATGCTGAGCCTCGACGGCGCCAGCGGCTTCCGCGCCAAACGTATATCCTGACTTGGAGGACACGCGCCCCGGCATTAAGGTTTGGCAATCTCTGGCCTGACGCATCAGGACCGCGATCAATATTGTGCCGGACGGCCATTCCCCCGGCGCCGGCAGCACAAGAATTACAGGAGTGTGATCAACATGATAGGTTCCCTGCCCGTGCGCGGGTTGGTTCTGGCGCTTGCGGCCAGTCTTGCAGCCCCCGCAGCGCTGGCCAAACCGATCCCCATCGAGGATCTGGCCAGACTGCCGGCAATGTCTTCCGTATCGGTGTCTTCGGACGGAAAAACCATGGTGGCCCTGGTCGGCCCATCCACCGGCAATGATCAGGACCGCGCGGTTGTCGCCGCCTGGGATCTGACCGATCTCTCCAAACCGCCGGTTACCGTTGCCCCGGATGGGCGGGATTCGGAGTTCATGGTTGTCCAAGCGTTGAAGGACAGCGCTGTGCAGGTCTGGGTCCGTCAGCCCTTCACAGGTCAGCTTCAGGGCTGCGATGAAGGCAATGCTGTGGGGGGAACCCGCACCTGGAGCCGCAAAGCACTGTTGACCGATACAACTTTCAAGAAGTTCAGTGAGCCGTTTATCAATCTTGGCAGCACCCGTGCCCTAAGCAAAGCGCGGGAGGAGTGCATCCGCATGAGCGCGCGTGGGGCCGTTATGAGTGATCTGCCAATGGTTCCGGACAATATCTTCATTCAACGGATGAATTCTGACTTCGTTTTCGAGTTCGGTTTGCTGAACCTCAAGACTCAGGCGTTCCGGCAGACCTTCAAGAATTCCCGGGATTCCGATATGGGATATTTTGATCCGGCCGACGGCGAAGTCATGAGTTCATCCGGCCGTGACGAGAAACGAAACACTTTCGAAGATTATACCCAGCTAAAGGCAACCAAGGGGGGCGCGTTCGAGACACATGACGCCCTCACAGTGGATACCGTTAAGCGCCAGAGTTTGACGATTGCTCACCGTGACCGTGAGTCGGGGCTGTATTATGTGATCACCAACAAGTTCACAGACAAGCAGGCGATCTACACTTACGATCCTGTCAAACGCCAGCTGAGCACCGAGCCGGTCTTCCACAATCCGGATTTCGACGCGGTCAGCGTGGTGACGTCTTCCTCGCCACATGATTTCGGCAAGGTTCTTGGCTACGCCTTCTTGGCGGATATTGTACATTATGAATGGCTGGATGCAGATTACGGCAGCATCGTCCTTGGGCTCCAGCAGCAACTCGGTGCTGAAATAGTCGATATCCTTTACCGATCGGCAAATTATGATCTGATCGTCTTCAGCGCATCGGGCTCCAATATGCCGCCGCGGTACTATATTCTGCGGGACCGCTCGAGCCTTGAACTGTTGGGCGCCGAGCGTCCCTGGATCGATACGGATGATCTCAGCCA
This sequence comes from Hyphomonas sp. NPDC076881, assembly GCF_050269995.1. Classification (NCBI taxonomy): domain Bacteria; kingdom Pseudomonadati; phylum Pseudomonadota; class Alphaproteobacteria; order Hyphomonadales; family Hyphomonadaceae; genus Hyphomonas; species Hyphomonas sp. NPDC076881. Next base: position 27,046 of record NZ_JBNNJJ010000021.1, read on the forward strand.
GACCAAGCTGGTCTACTATCAGGCACGCGATGGCCGCACTCTCCCCGCGCTCCTGACGCATCGCCAAGGGTGGAAAGAAGGCGATGCGCCAGGCAAAGCCATAGTCCTGCCGCATGGGGGCCCTTGGGCGCGCGACTATGGGGGCTGGGACAGCTCAAACTGGGTGCCCTTCCTGACATCACGCGGATTCACCGTTCTGCAGCCGCAGTATCGCGGCAGTGAAGGATGGGGACTGGACCTTTGGCTGGCCGGCGACGGAAAATTCGGCAACGAAGTCCAAGATGATAAGGATGACGGGGCCGCCTGGCTCGTTTCTCAAGGATATGCCGATGCGGATAAAATCGCGATGTTCGGGTACTCCTATGGCGGCTATGCAGCCATGGCTGCCGCCACACGCCCCAACAGCCCTTATCAGTGTGCAATCGCTGGAGCCGGTTACGGGGAAAATAACAAGATCAGATCAGGCATAGACCGCAGCCGCCTCGGCCGCCTAGTCTACGAGAAAGGCCTCTCCGGCCGGGATGTCATCAAGGATGTCGCCCAGGCGGAAATCCCGATCCTGATCTATCATGGCGACCGGGACGTGCGCGTGCCGGACACGTTCGGCAAGGCCTTCTACAACGCCATCCGCAAGCATACGAAGGCGAAATATCTGAACGTTCCGGACATGCCCCACAGCCTGCCCTGGACGCCGGATCAGCAACGCCTGACACTGACGGAAATCGAGAAGTTCCTGACCGAGGATTGCGGGCTCTAGCCCCTGTCCATTGCCGGACTAAAAATGGAAAGGCGCGCCGCAGGGCGCGCCTTTTTTCTTTGCGTCGTTGGGGACTCATGGGGCCGGTTGCAGCCCCCCTTCCCTGCGCGGTCAGGCGTAGCCCAGCAGCGCGCGCATGCCGGGCATGGCCACATCCACGAGGCGCTTCTGGATCTCCGGCAACTCGTCCGGAATCATGCTGTTGTCGACGCTCAGATTCTCCCGCGCCGTTGCGCTTTGCTCCCGGTCGCTGCCGATACGGATACGCGCCCGCCAGTCCGCCGGCATATCAATGCCGCAATCGTCCAGCAGGCCCCGGAAGAACACTTCTGCTTCCGGTGTGTCGAGGGTCTTCACAGCGCGGACGATATCCTCATACCGGTAAAGCTTGGCGCCCGTACCCATCCAGGCTGCGGCGTTGAATTGGAAGATGTCCACCATCGGCGGGGCTTTCCCGTGGATGCCGAAGATCATCATGTTCATCAGCGCTTCGGCAGAAACCCCCGGCCCCTTCAGATGGCTGAGATTGGCCTCGAAATTTTCCGACACGAAGAAGCGCGCCCGCGCCAGAACCCAGGTATAGGGATCGCGCACCAGCAGGACGTGCCGTGCGGCGCGGGTTGCGATGGCAGAATCGTCCGAAAACAGAAGATGCCCCCAGCTCAGCATCGGCTTGGCCGGGTTCAGCGCCGCGCCGGCATGCCCGCGCAGATTGGGGATCTGGAGGAAGGTTGCGTGATACTGCTGCTCCACCGGCACGAACATGCGCATGATATTGCGGATGAGGTGAGTTCCGGATTTGGGAACGGAGTTCAGGAAAACCGGATGCTGCAGGGGCTGCTGAGTAAACTCGGCATTCCGCTCGTTCAGATTGTCCATCTTCATGGTGATGCGCGGCATGGATCAAACCTTCCATTCACAGGGCCACATAAAAGAAAGCGGCGGGTGAAGCACCCGCCGCTTTCGGTTCTTTCCCGCGTGAAGTCTAGAACTTTTTGCTCATGTTCACGAAGAAGCGGCGGCCCAGCCAGTCATACTGCGAGTAGAACGCCGAGGTACCCACGGTGTTGTATTCGCCCAGACCCAGCGTGGTGACTGCCGGGGGATGCTCGTCGAAGATGTTGGCCACACCCACCCGCACGTCGATGTCGTAGGGCAGTTCCCGGCCGATCGATGCGTTGTGGTAGGTCGTCTGCTCGGTTTCCAGCTTGTAGACAACCGGCACACCGAAATAGGTGCCCGTATTGCCGCCATAGCTGGCAACGTTCGACGTCTCGCCGATGAAGTCCATGCCATAATAGGCCGACCACGGGCCGCGCTCGAAAGCGAAGGAGATTTCGCCCACCCACTCCGGACGGCCGGCTTCGCCGGAGAAGTCTTGCGGCACGCTGGTTGGCAGAGCCTGGAACTCGCTCTCCAGAGTGAAGGTGTGTTGGGTATCCACCGTCAGTGTACCAAAGCTGAAGTCACGGCTGTAGGTCGCCGCCACATCGATGCCTTTGACCGATTGCTTGGCAATGTTGATGAAGTTGTCGGTAACCGTTTCGATCAGATCGTTCTGCGTATTCCGTGTGAACAGGTCGCAGAGTGGATCGGTCCCAAAATTGTCCGAGTTATAGCAAGCCGAAACAATCCTTGCCGGGCCGAGTTGGTCGATCTGGCCATCGACCTCGATCTCGTAATAGTCAACCGACATACGCAGATCGGCGAAATTCGGTGCCCAGACGAGACCAACGTTTAAAGCATCCGACGTTTCAGCCTTCAGGGTACCCGTGGCGTTACCCGAAGAAATGATTGTCGCAGAGGAACCCGAACCCGAGTGGGTCGGGCTGACGCCGTCCAGAGCACAGTTGTCAGCCAAACGCTGCGAGATCGCACCGGTGTCCAAAGCAGCCCCCCAATTGATGCAGGGGTCGATGCTCCGTTGACCAAGGAAGCTGGTCTGGCCAGCCAGGAACAGCTCGAAGAGCGCTGGCGCGCGGAACGACGTGCCGTAGCTCGTACGTGCCCGGACGGTCGGCGTGATCTGCCAGCCGAGGCCTGCCTTGTAGGTCGTGTCGGACCCGTACACGTCCACATCCGTCAGACGTGCCGAGAGCGACAGGTCAACAGCTTCCGCCAGCGGAAGGTCCTTCACCACCGGGATCGAGACCTCGCCGAAGACCGCGCGGGTCATCTTGCGGCCGCGGGTGATGCCCGCGCTGGAAGAACCCCAGGTGTTTCCAGCCCGTGTTGCTTCACCTGGGATGTCGTTGATACGCTCATGGATGCGGCTGAAGCCGATACCACCGCGCACCTCGCCAGCCGGCAGCGTGAACAGCGGACCGTCGAGGAAGAGCTCGAGCTGAGACTGTTCGTAGATTGTCGATCCTTCGTCCACGCCGAACAAAAACGCCCTGTCTTCTGCCGAAATGTTGCCGGCCAGGAATTCCGGATTGTACCAGTCCGGCGTACGGCAAGCGACGCCGCGCACCGGGGTCACATCACCCGCGCCGCAAGGCGTGCCGACGAACCATGCATAGGGAGAAATCGCATCATCATAGATGATGTCGTTTTTGTACGAACCATCAGATTGCGAGAACTGAAAGAAGGCATCCCAGTTCCAGCCCGGCACCGCGAAGTCGCCTTTGGCACCGATGACGGCGTTGATGTAATCAACACTGATGAAATCGTCAGCATGGTCCGTAATTGCCGTGGGGCTCATGCCAATGAAGCTGAAAGCCGTCGGATCGGCTGTCCAGCCAGCGTTACCATAGGCAGGCGTGTTCGTGTACTCATAGCCGAAGTAATTGTACATGTAGTCGTACTGCCAGAACTGGCGGTAGCCGTTGACCTTCGTCTCGCGGCGGTTGACCAGCACTTCCCCATACATCGTCATGGAGTCAGTCAGCTCGTACTCGCCGCTCGCATAGAAGGTTATGCGCTCGACTTCCGGAACCATCGTCTCCTGGTCCTGGAACGGATGGTCGTAGTTGAGCAGCTGCTCCGACAGGAGGGCCGTCGGACCATAGAACGGATCCGGCGTCGCGCCAGGCAGGGTGAGTTCACCAAGACCAACCGGGTACCAACCTGCGGGCAGGTTCAGGCCAAACGAGTTTGGTCCCCAGGGAGCAAGTCCGTTGGCAGCCAGCGTACCATCATAATCATACTGCAGAAGCTGCGGACGGCCCTGCCACGGACGGCCGATAGCGCCTGTCGCAGTGTAATCATACATCCAGACATGGCCCCACAGGAGGTCCTGACATTTGTAGGTCCCGGTGGTGGGGTCGATCAGGTCGGCGCGCGAGCCGTCCTGATTGTAGATGTAGGGCTGGCCGCAGCTGAAATAGCTGCGATCGCCCTGTGCGAGTTCCTCTCGCTTGAAGTAGTCGAGCGAGACCAGCAGGTTGCCGCGATCGGTCACCTTGCCGCTCCAGGTGCCGCTGGCGCGCAGTTCTTCACCGCCGCCCTCTTCCGGGCCGCTGTAGAAGAAGTCCACTTCAGAGCCAGCGTCTTTCTTGGTGATGATGTTCACAACACCGGCCACGGCGTCAGAACCGTAGATCGATGAGGCACCATCTTTCAGGATCTCGATGTTCTCAACAGCCGACAGCGGAATGGCGTTAAGGTCGAACGCCGAAACACCGCCGCGCGTACCGGCCGGGCCTGCCCGGCGGCCGTTGATCAGAGTCAGTGTGCGGTTGGCGCCCAGGCCGCGCAGCGACACGGTTTCCGCACCGATACCGCCGTTCTCGACGAAGGCAGCGGACGTTGCCGCGGTCACCTGCGGCGCGCCAGCGGCAACCGTAGCCGTCTGGAGCAGTTTACCGACGTCAGAGATGCCTTTGAGGCTGGCCGAGTCGGCCGTGATGATGTCGAGCGGGGCAATGCTCGTATAGGGGTTGTTGAGGCGGGAACCGGTAACCCGGACAACGTCCTGACGCGCTTCGTCTTCAACAACTGGCGCCGGCGATGTCGTCACCGGTGCATCTTCTGCCTCCTCGGCCGTTTGGGCGGCCGCCGTGAAGACGAGGCTGGAGCACAGCGCCGTGATAGCGGCCGTGCGATAGAGAAAACTATTGTAATTGGTTCTGGCCATGTCCGCCATAACTCCCCGTTAAAACCAAAAAATGATCCGCTGACGCGCAAAACGCGCCTACGGTAACGCCCTGAACCGCAACATTGCAGTTCTGTTACAAAACAATCAATCCGGAAATTTATGCTGTGGGGGCATCATCTTCCCCCTGTGTGCTTTTTGAGCACCACGAATTAGCGCAAGATTTACCGCGTTTTGGCCGTTTCAGCGCAATAATTCGCAAAAGTCGCGAGATCGCCGCGAAATTCCTGTTCAGGAACTGTTCAGATTGGCACAAGGTCGAAGGCGATCGTCAGGCGCGGCTCCGTCCCCGTAAAAGCCTCGGTTCCATGCCACATATAGGACGGGAAAAGCGCCACCAGGCCCGGCTCCGGCCGCACCCAATGTTCCGCTTCCGGCCCGCCAGCAACGGGAATGCCGGGCCTGCCAAATCGCAGCCAGCCCTCCCGCCCTCCTGCATTCACGGCTGGCGGCAACTCAATGTAGCAGGCCGAGGACAGCCAGCCTTCCTGATGCACATGGTCGACATGATATCCGCCCGGCCGCAGCCAGACCGACCAGTTGCCGATCATCCCCACCCGGCCCGTATTCCGGCGGGTCAGAACATCGCTTCCCTGCCCTATCCGCTGCAGATGCCGGCTCAGCGGCCCCTGCAACGCCTCGAGAAAGGCGGCAATCGCCGGGGTCTGCAGCATCAGGACATGCGGGCGCTGGCTGCCATACCTCACAGAATGCCCGAACGGGTGGGTCCGGAAAGGGTGCGCCTGTTTCAGCTCCGCTGCCAGGTCCAGCACATAGGCGTTCAGGCTTGCCCAACCTTTAGGCACATCAAGATGGCCGACAGACACGAATCGTCCATAATCGTAGAGATCGCGGTAGCGGCGGTCGCCCAGCATCCGCCAGGCCGTCGCCTGCAGGGCAAGCGCATGCTGATTGCCGGGCTGCCGGCTGATCAGCTCCGCCGCCGCCGCTGAGGCGCCCTCCCCATCTCCCGCCGCAAGCCGCGCCCGGATCAAGGCTTCCAGGGCGCCGGAGTGGCCCTCCGCCTTGGCAAAGGCGCGCTCCGCCAGTTCAACCGCCATCTCCGGGCGGCCGAGGCGCGCTTCGATATCAGCGGCGAGCGCCAGTATTTCGGAAGGGCAGCCCGCCTGGCCAAGTGCCGGCTCCAGCGCGGCGCGGGCGGCGGCGGGCTCTTCCATGAACTCCAGGGCCTGCGCTTCAAGAAAGCGCAACATCACCGGCGCGCCGGGCCGGGCCGCGGCCGCCCGGATCTCCGCCAGGGCGGCCTCCCGGTCACCGGTCGACATCCACACCAGCTGCGCCATCTCGAACTGCGCGGGCAGCATGTCCGGCCGCCGCCGGATCACTTCGGCATAGCTTTTTCGGGCAGGCTCCAGCTTTCCCTGTCCCAGCTGCGCCCGCGCCAGCACCAGCCAGGTCTCCGGCGCATCCAGCCCCGTTTTCAGCGCGGCAGCGGCAATTGTCTCTGCCTCTGTATGCGCGGCCACATCCCCCAGCGCGCCGGCCAGATTGTGCAGCGCCACCCCGTTGCCCGGATAGAGCGAAACGGCGCGGCGGTAGGCGTTGATTGCCTCATCCATCCGCCCCGCCGCTTTCAGGCGCTGGGCTTCCTGAGTCAGGTTCGCAAGGGTTGGCTGCATGGCGGTCAGATCTCTCACCGGAAAAGCCCGGCTTGAAGCGGATGAGCGAGGGGGCCGCGAAGCCCCCTCCCCGGCATCAGCCGCCGTTCATCCCGTCGCGGCAGAGGAAGCGCGAGCGGTGGATGTCCTTGGCGTTGTCTTCCCAGCCGGTCAGGGCGGGGTCGACCAGGTTCTGCGTCACCTGCACCCACATCGGCGTGATCGGATACTCCTCCAGCATCACCGCCTCGGCCTTGGCGAAGATTTCCGCGCGCTTCTGCAGGTCCAGCTCCAGGTTCGACTGGGCCAGCAGCGCGTCATACTCGGCATTGGCATAGCGGCCATAGTTCTGCTGGCCGGTGGTCGACTGCAGCAGGTAGAGGAAGTTGATCGGATCATCGAAGTCGGCCAGCCAGGCGGCATCTGACACCTGGAAGTCGTTCTGACGCAGGCGGGCATAGAGCACCTTGGTATCCTGGCGCACGATCACCGGCTGCACCCAGTCGCCGATCTCGGCCCAGTTCTGCTGGGCCACCGGGGCAACCTTCGGATTGTCGCCGGTCGAGCGGTGGGTGAATTCGAAGCGCAGCGGGTTGGACGGGCCAAAGCCGGCTTCCTGCAGCAGGCGGCGCGCTTCTTCCAGGCGCTCGGCGCGCGGCATGCTCTCCCAGGAAACATGCGGGCGCGGCACATCATAATTGCTGATCTCCGGCGGCACGAAAGAATAGGCCGCCTGGAAGCCGGGCGTCATCACATTGCGCACCATGAATTCCCGGTCGAGCGCCATGGAGAGCGCCTTGCGCACGCGCACATCATTGAAGGGTGCCCGCTGCTGGTTGAAGGTCCAGTAGGTGGTCAAGAGGCCCGGCCCGGTGCGCACCCAGCCGGGAAACTTCGCCTCGATCTCGCTCTGGCGCGGACCGGAGAAAGCATTGTTGATGTCGAGTTCACCGGCCGAGATCTTGTTCTCATAGGCGGCTTCATTCTCGATCTCGAAATACACCACACGGTCAAAACAGGCCTCCGCCGCACCAAAGCCGGTCGGGTTCTTCTCCGCCACCAGCTGATCGCCCGTGCGCCAGTAGACCAGCTTATAGGGGCCGTTCACCACAATGTTCTGCGGCTGGATCCAGGCATCGCCATAGGTCTCCACCGCCTGACGCGGCACCGGGAAGGTCGTGTAATGAGAGAGCAGGCCCGGCAGGTAGGGCGCGGGATATTCCAGGGTGATCTCGAAGGTTTTCTCGTCGATCGCCCGCACGCCCATTTCCTCGGGCGGCAGGTCGCCATTGTTCACTTTCTCGGCATTCTTCACCAGCCACAGCATCGAGGCATATTGGGAAGCAACCGTCGGATCCTGGATGCGGCGGAAAGCGAACACAAAGTCCTCTGCCGTCACCGGCGTGCCGTCCGACCAGGTGTAATCGCCGAGCTTGAAGGTCCAGACGGTGCCCGTGTCATCGACCTCCCAGCTCTCCGCCATGCCGGGAACCGGCTTGCCGTCGGCGTCATCCGTGGTCAGGCCGATCATCATGTCGCCGATGATAATGTTCTCCCAGGCGGCGGAGGATTTGTGCGGATCCAGCGTGTCGACCTTGGCCGAAATACCCCGGCGCAGCGTCGGGACATCGCCGCCCGAACCGCCACCGCCACAGGCGGCCAGCGCCACCACCATGATCGCACTGGCCGCGCCAGCCAGCAGGGATTTCATTTTCATCGGCACCTCCTCAAACACCTGATCATCGACAATCTGTCGAACTTGTCAGGTTTGGTGCCAGACCCCGGCGGAAATGCAAAGTCCTACCGGCAGAGAACACGCAGCCTTGATTTGCGCTGCGCAGCTTTCCCGCATCAGCGTTATTCATGCCCTGCAGGCCGGTCAGGCGCGCAATTTACTGCTTTTCAGACAAGCTCGAAGCGAGACCGCGTGGTCGGGGCGCTGTCGGGCGTGATGACGGCGCCGCGGCGCACCAGATCAATCATATGGCCCAGCACGCTCAGCGCAGCGGCCGGATGCAGGCGCTTGTCCACCTCGGCATAGAGCACCGAGACAATATCCGGAATGCTGGTCTGCCCGGCCTTCATCTGGCCAAGGATCGCGGCCTCGCGCGCCCGGCGGTGGGCGGCATATTCACCGATGAACGTGTCCACGAACGCCTTGCCGCGAACGCCTTCGCCATGCGTCGGCCAGAGCGTTTCAAAGCCCCGTGCGCGGATCTTTTCCAGGCTCTCCATATAGGCGCCCATATCCCCATCGGGCGGGGAGACCACCGTGGTCGACCAGCCCATGATATGGTCGCCGGTGAAGCAGGCATTCTCTTCGCGCAGGGCAAAGCAGATATGGTTGGCCGTGTGGCCAGGGGTCTCGATCGTCTCCAGCGTCCAGCCAGGACCAGAGATGACATCGCCATCGGCCAGTTCCACATCGGGCACAAAGGCGGCCCCGCCCTCTCCGCCTTCATCGGCGGCGGTTTCGATGCCGCGATGTTTTGCGTAGGTCTTGCAACCGGCCCACTGCGCCAGCGGGCGGGCAAGCGGGGCGTGGTCGGAATGGCCATGCGTGACGAGCACATGCGTAACCGTCTCGCCTTCAAGGGCGGCTTTCAGCGCTTCGAAATGCTCGGCAAGATCCGGCCCCGGATCAATCACCGCCACGTCGCCCTGGCCGATGATGAACACACCGGTGCCGGTATAGGTGAACGGGCCGGGATTGTTCGCGATCACGCGGCGCACCAGCGGAGACACCTGATCCACACGTCCGTATTCGAACTTGATTTCACGGACGAAAGGAATGGGCATGTCTGCCTCCGGCAGAAAAGTCTGGGGTCGGATCAGCGCTTCCGGGGGGCAAACTTCTCGGCAAAGGCGCGGGCCATGCGGCGGGTCGCGCGCAGCTTGGCGCCCAGCTTCAGGGCCACGGGCGGCCCCATATCGGTCTTGTTCGCGTCCACGATGAAAATCTTGCCGCTCGCGCGGTCACGCAGCACGTCCACTCCGCCCCAATCGAGGCCGATCTCGGCGGCGAAACGTTCGATCATCTTGATCTCTTCCTGAGAGTAGCAGTTGCGCGGCTCGTCCAGCAGCACCTGCACATTCTCATTGAGGAAGCGGCGCTCCAGCGGGCGGCGCTTGCGGAACACGATCACCGGACTGCCGCCCACCAGGCAGCAGCGCAGGTCTTCCACCAGCCCGCCGGGAATCTCATTGTCGATCAGGCGCTGATACGTCTTGCCTTCCACCGGCGCGTCCAGCGGCCGTTCCAGGATACGGCCGTCATGGGCCGCATTCATTTCCGACTTCTCGACCATCCGGCCCGCAAAGGTCGTCGGGTTCACGGCCAGCGACTCGCCGCTGGCTTTCTCGAACGCGGCCGCCACGCGGGACTTGGAAATGTCGGTGCATCCAAAGTTCAGCACATGCGCGCCCGGTTTCACCGCGGGCACGTCATTGGCCGTCTCGGTGGAATCGTCGAACTGCATCACGATGTCGGCGGTAGAAATGTCGTCCACCAGCTTGGCGCCGGACACATGCATCACCGACCAGATGAAATACCAGGGGCGCGGCTTGTCGGGATAGAACGCCATGGTCGGGCGTTTATGGCCGGTGAGGAGGCGCCAGGTGCGCCAGTTCTGCACGAAGAAATAGAAGCAGAACCAGATAAAGATGCTGTGCGCCAGGGCCAGGTCGGGAACAATCCGGTGCCCCGTCTTCTTGACGAGGATGGCTCCCGCTTCGAGCTTGAAATCATCGGTCCAGAGGCGACCTGACATACGCTCTACTCCTGACACGCCTCTCGGGCGGATTCTCAACGGTGAGAGCCCTTGCACGGCTCACGCCCGGCATCAACACCCGGTTTGCGGCACAAGTGTGATCCTGCCTGCAATTACAGCAGTTCCCGCAGGCTGGAGAGATCATACCCCGCCCCGGCGGCGGCCTCAATGATATCCTCCCCGGCGCCCTGCCCGGAATGGACCAGCGCCCAGGCCGTGATGCAGCGTGTGCCCGTCCGGCAATAGGCCAGCACCGGCTGAGGCGCCTCGTTGAGGATCTGGGCCATCCGCTCCACGATTTCAGGCGTCGGCGCGCCGGAAAACGGCAGGGCCGCGAATGTCAGCCCCAGGGATTCGGCTTTCACGCGAATTGGGCCCATGCGCGGCTGGTCCACGCCGCCTTCCCCATCCGGGCGATTGGCGATGATCGTCTTGAAGCCGGCAGCGGCAATTTTTTCCACGTCCGCCTCGGAAATCTGCGGCGCAACGGCAAAGTCGGGAGTGACCCGGCGGATGTCAGCCATACTCTAAATTCTCCTGCTCCTGCAGCCATCGCTTGATCGGTCTGCCCGACAAGCTAAGGAGTGTTGGGGGCCCTGCCAAGCTGGCTGATGGCCTGAGCCTTATCAACCCACTGTGACAAGAGGCTTTTTTACTTGTGACAACGCTTCAGCGCGCCTTTGGACGTATCCCGTGGGGCTATACGCTCCGGCGCCTGCTGATCGCAATCCCTACGATGCTTGCGATCATCACGGTGGCTTTCCTCATGATGCGGGCCGCGCCCGGGGGTCCCTTCGATGGGGAGCGCCGGCTCCCGCCCGCCACCGAGGCGGCCATCGCCGCAAAATTCGGCCTCGATAAGCCGCTTTACGAGCAATATTTCAGCTATGTCGGCGGCGTGCTTCAGGGCGATTTCGGCCCCTCTTACAAAACCCTCGGCAAGAGTGTGAACGATCTCATCTCCGATGGCCTGCCCATCTCGATGACCATCGGCGCCCTCACCATGGTCTTCGCCCTGATCGTCGGCACCACGCTGGGCATCTTCGCGGGCCTCCGGCAGAACACGGCGGCCGATTACGGCGTCATGGGCTTTGCCATGTTCGGCATCTCCGTGCCCACCTTCGTCACCGGCCCGATCCTGATCCTGCTTCTTTCCCTCGGCGCGGGCATCTTCGCCGTCGGCGGCCTGGGCACATGGCCAAACATCGGCATGAGCTGGCATAACATGACCCTGCCGGTACTGACCCTCGCCCTCCCCCAGATCGCCATCATCTCGCGCCTGATGCGCGCCTCGATGATCGAGACGATGCGCGCCAACCATATCCGCACCGCCCGCGCCAAGGGCCTCGCCGAGCGCGACGTGATCGTGCGCCATGCCCTGCCCTCCGCGCTGCTGCCGCTCGTCTCCTATGCCGGCCCGGCCATGGCCGGTGTCATGACCGGCTCCGTGGTGATCGAGAAGATCTTCAGCCTGCCCGGCCTCGGCAGCTATTTCGTCGATGGCGCCCTCAACCGCGACTACACGCTCGTGATGGGCGCGATCATCGTCTACGCCGCCCTGATCATCGTGCTCAACCTCGTCGCAGACATCCTCTACGCGATGCTCGATCCGAAAGTGAAATACGACTGATGGCGCATATCGACCCCATGCTTGACCCGGCCGGCCGCGTCGAAGCCGTCAAGACCGCCATCGCCGGGGGCCGCTCCCTGTGGGATGATGCCCGCGCCCGCCTCCTGCGCAACCGCGCCGCTGTTGTCTCGATGTGGATCCTCGGCTTCCTCGTCCTCATCGCCGTCTTCGGCCCGATGGTCTGGGTCCACGACTACCGCACCATTTCAGACCTGCGCACCATCAACCCGACCTTCGAGAACTGGCACATCTTCGGCACAGACCTTCAGGGCCGCGATCTCTTCGCGCGCACCATGATCGGCCTGCGCATCTCGCTGCTCGTCGGCGTGGTGGCCACCGCCGTCTCCCTCGTCATCGGCGTCACCTGGGGCGCCACGGCAGGCTATCTCGGCGGCCGCATCGACAATCTGATGATGCGCTTCGTCGATGTGCTCTACGCCCTGCCCTTCATCTTCTTCGTCATCCTCCTGCTCACCGTGTTCGAGCGTAACATCGTGCTGATCTTTGCCGCCATCGGCGCCATCGAATGGCTGACGATGAGCCGTATCGTCCGGGGGCAGACGCTCGCCATCAAGGGCAAGGAGTTCATCGAGGCGGCCCGCGCCGCCGGTGTCTCGCGCCGCGGCATCATCTTCCGCCACATCCTGCCCAACGTCATCGGCCCGGTGGCCGTCTATGTCACGCTCACCATTCCCGTGGTGATTCTGGCAGAGAGCTTCCTCTCCTTCCTCGGCCTCGGCGTGAACGAGCCGCTGACCTCCCTCGGCGTGCTGATTTCCGACGGCGCCAGGATGATGGAAGACAAGCCCTGGATGCTGCTCATTCCGGCCGGCGTCATGTCGGTCGCCCTCCTTTGTCTGAACTTCATCGGCGATGGCCTGCGCGACGCGCTCGACCCCAAGGAACGCTGAGGCAAGCGGGCCATGCCTCAACCCGCCGCCCACAGCTTCGCCTCCTTCGATGGCACGGCCATCGGCTACCAGACCCTCGGTGAAGGCCGCCCCGTGCTGCTGCTGCACGGGTTCAGCGGCAATGCGGAGGTGAACTGGTTCGGCCCCGGCATCGCCCAGAAGATCGCGGCGGCCGGCTACCGCGTCATCGCGCCGGACCTGCGCGGCCATGGCGCCTCGCCGGTGGCAGATCCAGGCGCCCCCTGGCCGCGCGATGCCATCGCCCGCGACCAGATCGCACTGGCGAAACACCTCGGGCAAAAGCCCTATGGCGTGGTGGGCTATTCGATGGGCGCGCTCAGCGCCCTGCGCTATCATCTTCTCTCGCGCGATGGGGAACGCCTCATCCTCGGCGGCATCGGAGACGCGGCGGCCGATGAAGCCAACACCGATCGCAACACCGCCTTCCGCGCCGCGCTCGACGCCGCCATCGCCGGCGAAGACACGCCCGCCGCCAAAGCCATGAAGGCCCGCGCCAAGGCCACCGGCGGCACCCTCGAAGGCTTCCGCGCGGCCCTCGCCGCCCGCCTCTATACCGGCCGAGACCTGCTCGAAACCTTCACGATCCCCACCCTCATCCTCACCGGCGACCAGGATCTCGACAACGGCTCCGGCCCGACGCTCGCAGAGATCATTCCGGGGGCAGACTATGTGCAACTCAGCGGCACCCACCTCTCCGCCGTCGGCGACCCGGCCTTCCCCGAAGCCATCATCGCTTTTCTCAACGCGGGCCGCTAGGCCCATCACCTCCCACGCCCTCCGGACGCGGCCTGCTACGGGCGTTTGCAGGGCAAACGCTAATCCTCCGCAGCCTCTCCCGGGGGGAGAGGGGTTGGGACTTTACCTCAAGCGCACCGCAAAACCCCTCTCCCTCCGGGAGAGGAGGGGCCCATTGCACAGCAATGGGAGGTGAGGGCTGCAAGAGTGAGGATACGCGCGCCGCTATCCAACACGCCCCGCCCCCTCCGAGAAATCGCGCAGCGATTTGTACGTGCCTCTCACACACCCCCATGTCATCCCGGCCAAGGCCGCGCAGCGGCTGCAGAGCCGGGACCTTCTCTCCGCTCTTGCGCCATCCTCACCAAGGTCCCGGACCGGCCCTGCGGGCCGTCCGGAATGACATGCGCGAAGAAACCTTATCCACCCGGGTCCCCCACCCGCGCAAACTCCACGCATCCTTCCCACAGGAGCCGCGCCGGTACCGTTCGGTTTGGGGGGAGGTCGCCCCGGAGGATGGGGTGTGGTGGGAGTAACGGCCCATCGCATCTCTAGGGA
>NZ_JBNNJJ010000022.1:0-37461 GCF_050269995.1 Hyphomonas sp. NPDC076881
CTCCGCTCAGCGGGCCTTGACCACCCACCCCCAACCAGAAAGAAAGGCGAACAGAGTCTCCAATTAAACGGCCCGGATCAGGGGGCTGGGTCACCTTCAATTCACCATTTCTCTCCAAAATTTAATCCCTTTTTTATAACGCGAATCGCATGATAGATTGCAAGCATACAAAATTTAAAGTAGATAACGATAAAACAAAAGGAGAACAAATGCCCGGAAATTCTCCCTTGCCGAGAAACTCAGAGTTCTCTCAAACAGCAAAGGCAGCGCGTGCCCAAGCGGAACAATGGCGTTCTTCAACCCCACTTGCGGTTAAGTCGATTCCAATGGACGCAGCATCTAAGCAAAGCCGTTCACCTAAGCCTGATGAAAAAAAATAAGCGACACTAGCGGCAATAGTTCGGCCATTAATTTGGTGCATCCTTCCGAATACCCCAGCTTGTGCAGCCTCACCCCTTCAGCAGCGCTTCGACCTCGGCGCGCCTGGGCAGGCTGGGTTGGGCGCCGGGGCGGGTGCAGGCGAGGGAACCGGCGGCGACGGCGTAGGTGAGGGCGTCTTCGGGGGATTTGCCCTTGATGAGGCTGACCGTGAGGGCGGCGCTGAAGGTGTCGCCGGCGCCGGTCGTGTCCACCACCTTGACGGGCGGCGGGGTGGCCGAGGCGATTTTCTGGCCGTCTTTCCAGAGCTCTGCGCCGGCCGCGCCAAGGGAGATGGCGACATAGCGGCCGGGGGCGTGGAGCGCATCGCCATAGAAGGCGGCTTCGGTTTCGTTGACGATCAGGAGGTCTGCGCGGGCGATGAGTTCCGGCGGCACCGGCATGGCGGGGGCAAGGTTGAGCGCGACAAACCCGGTGGCGCGTTCGGCGGCGGCGAGCAGGGTGGCGGCGGGCACTTCGAGCACGCCCATCATATGCTCGAGGGTGGCCCCTTCGACATCGCCGGGATCAAGCGCCTCATTGGCGCCGGGGCAGACGATGATCTGGTTTTCGCCTTCCTGCGAGACGGCGATGAGGGCGACGCCGGTGGTTTCGCCATTGATGTATTGGGTGGCGGAGAGATCGACGCCGGCGGCACGCAGCAGTTTCAGGGCCTCTTCGGCCATATCGTCATTGCCGACGGCGGCGACGAGGCGAACGTCCGCCCCCAGACGTCTTGCGGCGAGGGCCTGGTTGGCGCCCTTGCCGCCGGGATGGCGGGCAAGGCGGGCGCCGGTGACGGTTTCGCCCGCCTTTGGCAGGGTGGCGCCACTGGCGACGAAATCCAGATTGACCGAGCCGACAACAGTGATCATGGGCTTGCCCCCAGAATATCTTCAATCCGTGCAAAGAAGGCATCGGCATCTACCCGGGTGACCCAGCGATGGGGGCCTTTCTTCGATGGCTTGACGCGCGTGCGGCCAAACTCCTTGCCAGGCTTTACATTGACGCTGACGCGCGAAGGCTGGGTTTCGAACAGTTCCGGCGCGATGAGCCAGGCGATGGTGGAGGGATCATGCATCGGCACCTTGGTGCCGGGGCGGGCGCGGGCCTCCAGATTGTTGGCGGCGTTCAGCAGGGACACCATCATGGCGGCGCGCGCGCCGGGGATGGCGGCGAGGCGCGCGATGCGGGCCTCTGTCGCGCGGACCTGATGGGTGGCGTCGAGGCTGAGGATGGTGGTGGGGATGCCGGTGTCCAGCACGATGGCGGCGGCATGGGGATCAGCGAAGACATTGAATTCGGCAAAAGGCGTGATGTTGCCGCCTTCGGTATCGGCCCCGCCCATGATGACGATTTCGGCGATGGCGCGGGCGATTTCCGGCGCCATGACGAGAGCGCAGGCGATGTTGGTCATCGGGCCGGTGACGACGAGCGTGACGCTGGCGTCCGGCATGACCTTCAGTTGCCGGATGATCTCTTCAACGGCGTGGGTTGGCTTCAGGGGAATGTCCGGCTCGGTAATCTCGATGCCATAGATGCCGCTTTCGCCGTGGAAGTCTTCAGCGGTGACCGGCGCGCGCAGCAGGGGGCGGGGGCAGCCGGCGAAGACGGGAATATCCGGACGGCCGAGCCGCTCGCACACAAGGCGGGCATTGCGGCTGGTGAGGCGCAGGGGCACGTTGCCGGCGACGGTGGTGATGGCGCGCACATCGAGGCTGGGCGAGCCGAGCGCCATGATCAGCATGACGGCATCATCGATGCCGGGATCACAGTCGATGATGAGGGGCCGGGGGCTGGTCACGAGGTGCGGGCTTTCAGGTCTTCCAGGACGGCCTGAACCTGGGGGGAGAGGGGCGGGCTTTCCAGGCTGACGCCGAGGGCTTCCATCGCCATATCGGCGGTGACGCGGAGTTTCTTGCGGCCGGTGAGGCGGGCGATCATCGTGCTTTCGGCATGCACGCGGCCATCAGCGGCGATGAAGCTGTGCTGGAAGACGAGGCGGGTATCCTCCCAGCCGACAAGGCGGGTGTGGACCTCGAACTTCTGGGGGAAGCGCAGCATGCGCAGATAGGCGAAGGATTCGTACTGGATGACAGGCAGCCAGCCCCGCTTGCGGAAGACCTTCAGCGCGCCGGTGCGGCCCATATAGTTCATGACCGCCAGGTCGGTGAAGGAGGAATAGCGCGAATTGGTCATGTGGCCCATCGGATCCTGATCGCCCAGCCAGACGGCGGAGCGGATGATGTGCAAATCCATCAGGTGCGTGTGGGCGCGGCTGAAGAAAGCCGGCAGGAAAATCCGAAGGAACCGGAAAAAGAGGTTCATGACCGCAGAACTCTACGCAAGACGATGTTCACAAGCCCCTAACGGCGCGCAAGGGGCGGTCATGTCTATGCGAAGCCTGTGCCGGAAAGGCAAGGCGCAGCGCGGCAGGGCCGGTCGGTCTGTTGTTTACTCTGCCGGATGCGGCGCGGGCGCGGGCGCGGGCGCGGCGAGTTCTTCCTCGAGCTTGCGGGTCACATCCCCCGGCGAGCCTGTGCGCCGGGCGAGCAGCGTGTATGCCGTTGGCACAACGACCAGGGCCACCGTCACGGCGGCGAGGGAGCCGAAGAGGATCACGATGCCGATGGCGATGCGCGTTTCGGCGCCCGCGCCGCTGGTGATGATCAGCGGCACGGCGCCGGCGGCCGTGGTGAGGCCCGTCATCAGGATGGGGCGCAGGCGGGCGAGGGCGGCTTCCTTGAGGGCGGCGTCGAAATCCTTGCCTTCGTCGCGCAACTGGTTGGCAAACTCGACGATCAGGATGCCGTTCTTGGCCGCGATCCCGATCAGCATGATGAGGCCGATCTGGGTGTAGATGTTGAGGGTCTGCCCTGTGAGCCAGAGGCCGAAGAGGCCGCCGGCGAGGGTGGCGGGCACCGACAGCATGATCACCAGCGGGTGTATCCAGCTTTCGAACTGGGCCGCCAGCACCAGGAACACGATCAGCAGGCCGATGACGAAGACGAAGGCGATGGAGGCGCCGGCGGAGCGGAACTCCAGCGACTGGCCCTTGAAGTCGATCGTGGCTTCGGTGGGCAGCACCTCGCGGGCGATGCGTTCCATGCCGTCGAGCGCGGTGCCGAGGGTGACGCCGGGGGCAAGATCGGCATCGATGGTGATGGCGCGCACGCGGTTGTAGCGGTTGAGCGTCGGGCTGTCGGCAAAAGGCTGAAGCGTGACGACGCTGGAGAGGGGGATCAGCTCGCCGGAGCGGGCGGAGCGGACATAGATGTTCTGCACATCGGTGGGCGTGTTCTGCTCCGACCGGATGCCTTCGACGATGACATCATATTCCTCGCCATTGTCGAGATAGGTGGTCACGCGGCGGGAACCGAGCATGGTTTCCAGTGTCGTGCCGATTTCCGCGACGGTGACGCCAAGGTCTGCGGCGCGCTCGTAATTGATCTGGATACGGTATTGCGGCTGGGTTTCCTTGTAATCCCAGTCGATGTCGACAATGCCGGGATTATCTGCCTCGAGCGCAGCGAGGAATGTGTCCCGCCAGACAACGAGATCCTCATAGGAGGGGCCGCCGATGACGAACTGGACCGGCTTGCCGCCGCCGCCGGCGAGGCCCTGGCGCATCATGGCAAAGCCGCGGATGCCGGGGAGGTCGGAGAGTTTTCCGTTGATCTCGTTGATGATGTCGTCAGCCGGGCGGCGCTCGCCCCAGTCTGCCAGAACAGCCACGACGTTGCCCTGATTGTAACCGCCACCCCAGCCGGGCGCGCGGATCAGCAGGCGGCTGATTTCACCCGTTTCGGTGTAGGGCATCAGGCGGCGCTCGATCTCGTCGAGATAACGCTCCATATATTCGAAGGACGCGCCTTCCGGACCGCGGACCGACATGAAGAACCCGCCGCGATCTTCAGGCGGGGCGTATTCGCTGTCGAGATCCTGGAAGATGAACCAGCTGCCGACCATGATGGCGAGCGTGGCCAGGGCAATGGCGATGGGGCGGCGGACAAGGAAATCGAAAATGCGGGAATAAACGCCGCGGATCTTGTCC
Organism: Hyphomonas sp. NPDC076881; assembly: GCF_050269995.1. Taxonomy (NCBI): domain Bacteria; kingdom Pseudomonadati; phylum Pseudomonadota; class Alphaproteobacteria; order Hyphomonadales; family Hyphomonadaceae; genus Hyphomonas; species Hyphomonas sp. NPDC076881. Next base: position 4,472 of record NZ_JBNNJJ010000022.1, read on the forward strand.
ACGGTCGTGTCGATGCCCTGGATGAAGCCGGAGAGGGGGCCAGAGCGGGACTCGGCATGGGGCTTCAGGATCTTGGACGCCAGCATCGGCGACATGGTGAGCGCGACAAGACTGGAGAAGGCCACGGCAGCGGCAATTGTGACGGCAAATTCCGTGAACAGACGGCCGGTGTTGCCTTCCATCAGCGTGATGGGAATGAACACGGCCATCAGGACGAGGGTGGTCGCGATGACGGCGAAACCGACCTGGCGGGCGCCGTTAAAGGCGGCGACGAGGGGGGATTCGTTCTCTTCCTGCATCCGCCGGTGGATGTTCTCGAGCACGACGATGGCGTCATCCACGAGCAGGCCGATGGCGAGCACGAGCGCCAGCAGGGTGAGCAGGTTCAGCGTGAAGCCGAGCATGTAGAGCACGATGAAGGTGGCGATCACGGAAACCGGGACAGTGATGGCCGGGATGATCGTGGTGCGGAAGCTGCCGAGGAAAAGGAAGATCACCAGGGTCACGAGGACAACCGCGATGCCCAGCGTTGTCCAGACTTCGCGGATCGAGGCTTCGATGAAGACCGAACTGTCGAAAGACAGGTAGAGCTGCATGCCTTCGGGTAGCGTCGTATTGAGTTCGTTCATCAGCGCCTTGGCGCCGTTGGCAACGTCGACCGTGTTGGCGGTCGATTGTTTGACGATCCCGAGGCCGACCATGGGCTCGCCATTGCCGCGGAACATCGTGCGATCATCCACCGTGCCGCGCTCCACGCGGGCGACATCGCCGAGGCGGACGAGGTAGCCTTCGCCCTGAGCCAGCACCAGCCCGGCAAAGTCTTCCGCTGTGCGGAAGGGGCGGTCGATCCGCAGGGTGTAGCTGACCGCGCCAGACTCCAGCGTTCCGGCGGGCGCCTCGACATTCTCTGCGCGCAGGGCGCTTTCCACGTCGCCGGCTGTCAGGCCGCGGGCCGCCAGCGCCCGGCGGTCAAGCCAGACGCGCATGGCATAATCGCGCGCGCCGCCGATCTGGATACGGGCAACCCCATCAATCGCGGAAAACCGGTCGACCAGAAAACGGTTGGCATAGTCGGTGAGTTCCGGGGTGCTCATTTTCTGGCTGGCGAAGTTCAGCCAGAGGATGACGTCATCGTCAGCGTCGGCTTTTTCGACTTCGGGCGCGTCGGCTTCCGGGGGAAGGCGGTCTGCCACGCTGGACACACGGTCGCGGACATCATTGGCGGCCGCATCAATATCGCGGTTGACGTCGAACTCGATCGAGATGTTGGCGCGGCCATCGCGCGAGCGCGAATTGATGAAGCGCACGCCGCCGATACCGGCGATGCGTTCCTCGATCACCTGAGTGATCCGGGTTTCCACAACCGACGCCGAGGCGCCGGGATAGTTGACACTGATTGAAACGACCGGCGGGTCGATGTCCGGAAACTCGCGCAGGGGCAGACGTGAGAATGCCACCAGGCCGAAGACGATCAGGAGGATCGACAGGACAGAAGCGAAGACCGGCCGTTTTACCGAAGTGTCCGAAAGAATCATTGCCCTAGTCCAGGTTCACGGCGGGGCCGCCCACGGCGCCGCTGCGGGCGGCGGGAGAGGGCTGAAGGATTTTCTCATCGAGGATGACCACCGGGGCCCCCTCCCGGACGCGGAGTGCGCCTTCGGTGATGACCATCTGACCGGCGGTCAGGCCCGACACCACTTCGACCCGGCCATTATGGCGCAGGCCCGGCTCGATCTTCACGCGGCGGGCAACGGTTTGTGCGCCGCTGGAGTCAGCGACCCAGACAAACGTATCGGGACCGCGCGGCTGAAGGGCGACTTCGGGAACGGACATGGCGCGGCGCGGCTCGGTCTGCAGGCCGACCGACATGTACATGCCCGACTTGAGGATGCCCGACGGGTTGGGCACCTTGGCGCGTACACGGACGGAGCGCGTGATGGGGTCGATGGCATTGTCGATGGAATCGACGGTGCCGGCGAAGACCTGGCCGGGCAGATCGCCAGTCGAGGCTTCAATTTCGAGGCCGGGACGCAGGACGCGGATGAAGGCGGACGGCACGGCAAATTCCAGGCGCATGACGCTGTCGTCTATCAGGGTGGCAACAACATCGCCGGGGCGGATGAGGGAGCCGACGCTGACACGGCGGAAGCCGAGTACGCCATCAAAAGGCGCCACCAGAACGCGGTCATTCTGGCGGGACTGAACCGCGCGCAGCTGAGCGGCGGCGGTGCTGACATTGCGGCGGGCCATGTCCAGCTCGGAGGAGGAGACAGCGCCCCGTTCGGCCAGCGGTTCGATGCGGGCAAGATCCTGACGGGCCTGGGCAAGGTCTGCCTCAGCTGACTCCACGAGGGCCACCTGTTCGCGCTGGGCGAGCGAGAGGAGGGTCGAGCCCTTCTTCACGCGGTCGCCGTCTTCAAAGTAGAGCGCCGTCACGCGGTCTGACGCGGTGAGGGTGAGGTCTACCCGCTCGTTGGGTTCGAGCGTGCCGATGGCTTCCACACGATTGGTGAAGACCTGTTCGCGGGCCGGCTCGGCGAAAACGCTGCTCGGCGGGGGGGCGCCGGCCTGACCGCCGGGGCCACCGCCGCGCTGCTGGGTGAGGGCGGGGGTCGCAATCAGCAGCACGGCCGCCAGGGCGGCGCCTGCGGTCTTGAACGGGTTCTTGCGGACGAGTTTCAGCATTGGCTTATCCTAATCCCGCCCGGAAGGCGGCGAGTTCTTCGTCGGTCCAGATACCGCCGAGGCTTCTGTAAGCCCGGACGGCGCGCCGGGCGGTTTCTGCCCGGTTGACCGCAAGGCGGTCTTCCGCGTCGAGCAGCGAGCGCTGCGCGTCGAGGACATTCAGGTAGCTGTCGAGCCCTTCCTGATATCTCAGGCGGGCAAGATCATGGGCCCGGCGGGCCGAGGCAAGGGCTGCCTCAAGATCGGCGGTGCGGCGGGTTTCAGATGCAAGATCGGTGAGGGCGGTTTCCGCATCTGCAAGGGCATCGAGTACCGTGGATTGATAATTCGCAATCACGCGGCCGGTGCGCGCATCGGCAGCATCGATGCTGGCATAGACACCGCGCAGGTCCGGCCCGGCCCAGCTGATGGCAGGGCCGAAATCGAAGCCGATGCTCTCATCACTGAGCGCGACGCCGGTATTGCGCACGAGGCCCAAGAGGTTTGCATTCAGCGTGATGCGCGGGAAGAGATCGGCGCGGGCGGCGTCTCCAAGCGCCAGGGCCGCCCCGATCTGTGCCTCGGCGACGCGAATGTCCGGACGGCGGCGGAGCAGATCCTCCGGCGTGCCCGCGCTCAGCGGCGCGCTGAGGGACGGGATCAGGCCAGGTGTGGCGGCGAGTTGCTGGACCAGCGGACCGGCGGCGCTGGCGGGCGCGGCTGTCAGCGCGGCGAGGCGGCTGATGGCGGCTTCGCGGTCTGCTTCATAGACCGGCAGAGATGCCAGCGTGGTGCGGTACTGGGTTTCGGCCTGTTCAAGGTCCAGCTGGGTGGCGCGGCCATTGTCGACGAGGGTGCGGACAAGATCGAGCCCCTCGATCTGGGTCTGCGCGTTGCGGCGGCCGACTTCCAGGCGGGCTTCGGCGCCGCGCAGATTGATGTAGGCGAGCGCTGTTTCCGAGGCGAGGGTGACGGCGATGTCGCGGCGCAGCTCGCGGGAGGCGGCGGTGTCGAAGCGGGCCGCCTCCACCAGCGCAGCGATGCGGCCGAAAGCGTCAAACTCCCAGCTGGCGGCCAGGGTGCCCGTTGCGCTGACATCGATCCGGTCGGCGGTGCTGCCGGTGGGGCGGGCGGCAGTGATGCCGGCGCGGCTAGAGGCGGTCGGGCTGGCGCCGAGCAGGGCGAGGCGCAAGGCGGCTTCCGCCTCGGCGACCGAGAAATCAGCCGCGCGTAGCGCCGGAGAAGCCTCCAGGGAGGCATCGACCAGACTTGCCAGAACCGGATCGTTAAAGCCTGTCCACCAATCGGCGCTGACTGCTTCGGCGCTGGCGCCGGCCCGGAAAGCGTCTCCGGCCGCCGGGGGCGTCTCGGCAACCGGCCGTTCCGGCACAGAGGCGCAGCCCGCCACAATGAGTGCGAGCGCCGCCGCGCCAGACAGGCGCGCGTACCGGAGAACCATTCTTTCAGTCATATTTTTCCGAACTAGACGAAGAACATTACCAATCAAGCCAACGGCCTGCAGTTTGCAGTTAACCCGCCGCGCGCTTCCTTAAACGAAAGAAGCGAAAGATTCCGTCTAAGCAGCTCTCACGTTTTCGTGATGTTTTTGCACGGGCGAGCCGCGAAATGCACGCTGGGGAGAGGAAAATCCGCTTCGCCTCTAGCGCATTAGCTGCCCAAAGCTTAGCTACGAGACTGCCCGTCTACAATGACATTTTGCCCGCCGTGACAAAGAAGAGGAGGTCCGGACGCTGTTTGAGTCTGTGAACATTGCCATCCTGATCGGCGCAGCCCTTGTGTCGCTGGCTGCTTTGACGAGTCTGGTGTCGCAGCGCTTCGGCGCGCCCTTGCTGCTCGTCTTCCTCGGGATCGGCCTGCTTGCGGGCGAAGACGGGCTTCTGGGCATCCAGTTCGACAGCGGATCGGCAGCCTATTTCATAGGCTCATTGGCACTGGCGATCATTCTTTTCGACAGCGGTTTCGAGACGCCGATGCGCAGCTACCGGGTGGCGGCGGCGCCGGCGCTGAGCCTGGCGACATTCGGCGTGCTGCTGACCGCAGGGGCGACGGGGGTGGCGGCGCATTTCCTGTTCGGGGCCGGCTGGCTGGAAGCCTTCCTGCTGGGATCGATCGTGGCGTCCACGGATGCGGCCGCGGTGTTCTTCCTGCTCAGGGCAGGGGGCATCCGCCTGCGCGAGAAGGTCGGCTCCACCCTCGAGATCGAATCGGGGGCTAACGATCCGATGGCCATCTTCCTCACCATCCTGCTGATCGAACTGATTGCGGCCAATGCCGGCACCGGCGCGCTGTTTGGCTTTGAAGTGCTGGTGACCTTCATCCAGCAGATGGGCCTGGGCATCCTGTTTGGCATTGCCGGCGGCTTTGGCATTGCCTGGCTGCTCAACAAGCTGGTGAACCTTGATCCCGGCCTCTACCCGATTTCCGGGCTGGCTGCGGCGCTGGTCGTGTTCGCTGTCTGCGCCCTGTTTGGCGGTAGCGGCTTTCTGGCGGCCTATGTCGCCGGTGTGGTGGCCGGAAACCGCAAGGTGCGGTTTGCCCAGAGGCTGCGGCGGTTTCAGGTCGGCATGACCTGGCTGGCCCAGATCGGGATGTTCCTGGCGCTCGGCCTTCTGGCGACGCCCTCAGAGTTTCCCCAGATCCTGATCCCGGCCCTGGTTCTCTCGGCGGTCCTGATCTTTGTCGCCCGGCCGGCTGCGGTGTGGCTCTGCCTGCTGCCGTTTGGGTTCAAGTCCCGTGAGACTGCCTTTACCAGCTGGGTGGGCCTGCGGGGCGCGGTCTCCATCCTGCTGGCGATCCTGCCGGGGCTGGCGGGGATCGAGAATGGCAGCTTCTATTTCAACGTCGTGTTCGTGATGGTGCTGGTCTCCCTGCTGGTACAGGGGTGGACTCTGCAGCCGGTAGCGAAGCTTCTGAAGATGAGCCTGCCATCCGAGCAGGGGCTTGTGGACCGGGTGGAGCTGGAACTGCGCGGGGCGACCGAGATGGAACTGGTCGGCTACAAGATCCACCCCGACAGCGCCATCGCCCGGGGCGAACGGGTGCCCCGCTGGGCAAGGCCGGTGATGGTGATCCGCGACGGGCTTTCCTATTCGGTCCATACGATCGGGCCGCTTCAGGCCAATGACCAAGTCTATCTCTTTGCCTCTGCCCGCCGCATCCGTCTGCTGGACCAGATCTATGCCAGCCCCTGGGATGAAATGGCGACGGAGTCCGACATACAGTTTCGCGTAAAGGGGGCGACAAAAATGGCCGACCTTGTGCGCCAGTATGGGCTGGAGGACACGGATGTCGGCGACGGCGTCACGGCGGGGCAGTTTCTGGAGCGCTCCTTCAGCGGCAGCCCGGTTGTGGGAGACCGGGTATCCATCGGAGACGTGGATATTGTTGTCTGCGCGCTCGACGATGCCGGCGGGGTGGGCACGGTCGGCATCGTGATCGACGAGGGAGACCCCGGCGTGGGCGCGCTGGCGGCCGACCTACTGCGGCGGGCCGGGACACGAATCGCAGGGATTATCCGCCGGCCCAAGGCCGCAACCGCCGCTGGTTCCGAAATTTCACCCGCGAAGGATGTCGGCGATCCTTCCTGATCTCGGCCCGGCCTACAGAGCGTCACGTAAGTGTCATAATCTGTGCACGAACGAATATAGAAGATATAAAAAACATATATGAAAATGTATCTTCGTGGCCGCCGCGCCACGCTTTTTTGGCTACGAAATCGTTGCAACAATAAGTACGCAAAACCGTCGCAAGTCTGAAATACTCCGCTGATACCCGCCGCTTCAAATTCCAGCGGAAGGGTTTCCCAATGTTCCACGCCTCATTCTTCGGCCGCAGCCTGACGGCGCGCCTGCTTGCGTCGAGTATGCTTGCCACTGTGGCGGGTGTTTCCGCCGCGCATGCCGGAACGATCTCCGGCGAGGTCGCCGATGCTACGGGCACGCGCACCCTGCGGGGCGCTGAAGTTTCGCTGATCGAACTCAGCCAGAGCGCTGAGGTCGGTCAGGACGGCTCGTTCCGCTTCATCAACGTGCCCGCCGGCACCTATACATTGCGCGTGCGTTATCCCGGCGCGGAAGAGCAGACCCGCGTGATCACGGTGACCGAAACCAGCGCGACGGTTGAATCCTTTGCCCTGGCCGCCCGTGGCGCCGGCGGAGACACCGCCGTGATGGAAACGGTTCTGGTGATCGGCCAGCAGGCCAACCTTCTGAGCTCGATCGCACGCCAGCGCGCTTCCGATACGGTGGATACGGTTCTGACGCGCGACGCCATTGGTCAGTTCCCGGATCAGAACGTGGCTGAAGCCCTTCGCCGTGCGCCGGGCATCAACGTGCTCAACGACCAGGGCGAGGGCCGGTTCGTTTCCGTGCGCGGCCTGGACCCCAACCTCAACTCGGCCTCGATCAACGGGAACCGCGTTCTGGCGACGGGCGGCGATGAGCGCGCGGTTGCCCTGGACGTTATTCCGTCGGAGCTGATCGAATCCATCGAGATCAAGAAATCGCTGACCCCGGACATGGACGCCGACACGATCGGCGGCTCGGTCGAGATCAACACGACCAGCGCCTTCGACCGGAAGAAGGATCTGTTCTCGCTTTCCTATGAAGGCTCCTACAACGACCTCAACGGCAAGACTTCGCCTAAGGGCTCGATCGATTTCATCAAACTGATCGGCGACCGGATCGGCGTGTCGGGCGGCTTCAGCTATTATGACCGCGAGTTCTCGACCGACAATGTCGAGATGGATGGTTGGGAGACGAGCGATGATGGCGTCGTCTATGCCGAAGATGTCGAGTATCGCGACTATGACGTGCGCCGCGAGCGCTATGGCTTTACCGCGGGGATCGATTTCCGGGCCACCGACAATACCGATCTCTATGTGCGCGGCCTCTATTCCAAGTTTGACGACACCGAGCTTCGCCGCCGTCTTGTCTTCGGCATGAGCGAGGCGCCCGCGAGCGGAACCGGCGATACGGCCAGCTTTGACTCCGCAGACGGACGGATCCAGGTTCGCCGCGACTTGAAAGACCGCCGCGAGATCCAGACCATCCGCACAGTCTCTGCGGGTGGTAAGACGCAGACCGGCCCCTGGACGCTGACTTATGATGCGGCCTATTCTGAAGCCGACCAGACCGAAGACGGCTCGCTTGACCCGTTCCGCTTCCAGGCCCGCTTCCAGACGGCGGGCGCGCTGGGCGTGACCTTCGACTATTCGGACATGGAAAAGCCAGGCTACACCATCGACTTTGGCGCCGCGAACTTCAACGATCCGTCCAGATATGGTTTCTCTGTTCTCGAGCGCACCACGCAGGAGCGCGCAAAGGACAAGGAAGCCTCCTTCAAATTCGATGTCGCGCGCGAGTTTGCGCTGACCAATGGCACGCTTGAAGTGAAATCGGGCGCCAAGCTGCGCCAGCGCGACAAGTCGCTGAACTTCATCTACGACATCTATGATGGGTTTGACGGCGATCTGACGCTGGCCGATGTGCTTGGTTCACAGACATATGGTCTCGCTGACATGGGCGCGCTGCCGGATCTTGCGAAAGTGCGTGCCTTCATTGCGGTGAACGGTCTGGGCGCCTTCGAACGCAATGATCTCGACTCCGCCTTCGCATCGACGATTGAAAGCTATGACGCCGAGGAGCAGATCCTGGCAGGCTATGTGATGGGCAAGTATCAGCGCGGGCCGCTGCGGGTCATCGGCGGTGTGCGTATCGAGCAGACGGATGTGGACGCCAATGGCAGCCGCGCCGAACTGGTTGAGGAAGGCGCCGTCGTGGGCGGCGTGGAACTGGACGAGGACACATTGTTCGTCACGCCGGTTTCAGTCAGCAAGGACTACACGGACGTTCTCCCCAGCCTCAACATCCGCTATGATGTTACCGACAAGATCGTGGCGCGCGCCGGCGCGTTCCAGTCGATCATCCGCCCGAGCTTCGGCAAGTTTGCGCCGCGTTTCATCATCGAAGAGAATGACGATAATGAGCGCACAGGCGAGTTCGGTAACCCGGACCTTGATCCGTATCGCGCCACGAACTTTGATGCCACGCTGGAATATTACTTCCTGCCGGAAGCGGTGATCCAGGGCGGCGTATTCTACAAGAAGATTGACGACTTCATCGTCGACGCCGAGTTTGAGAACGGCGTGTTCAACGGGATCGCTTATGACGAGGCCATCATACCGATCAATGGCGAGTCTGCTGAGGTCCGGGGCTTCGAATTCTCGTACGGCCAGGCCTTCACGATGCTGCCGGCGCCGTTTGATGGCCTGATTGCGAACGTCAACTACACCTACACCGATGCAGAAGGGGAAGTCCTGGGCCGGACGATCCCGCTGCCGACGTCGTCAGAGCATACTTACAACATCGTCATCGGGTATGACAAAGGCCCTGTCAGCCTGCGTCTCTCCGGCGCCGGCCGCTCGTCGTATCTTGATGAGCTGGGCAGCGATGAGGGCACCGACCGGTATGTGAAGCCGCACTTCCAGGTGGATGCTTCGGCCAAGTATCGCTTCAACCAGAACTTCCAGCTTTTTGCCGAACTCGTGAACATAAACGATGCAACGTACACGGCCTATCAGAAGGGTCCGGACCGCGAACGCCTGCTTCAGTATGAAGAATATGGCTGGACTGCGAAATTCGGCTTCAAGGCAAACTTCTAGATTGCCGGTATAGAATAATCGGCCCCCGGACGTGTTCCGGGGGCCGATCCTTTTCAGGCGGGGAGGCGTTCGAACCGGCCCTTGTTGAAGTCATCAATGGCCTGATGGATTTCGGCTTCCGTATTCATGACGAAGGGGCCATGGCCGACAATGGGTTCGCCCAGGGGCTCGCCTGTCAGGACGAGAAGTGTGGTCTCGCCATCGGCATGGAATTTGACATCCGTGCCTTCCCGGCTCAGCAAAAGAACTTCTGCTTCGCCGACCGGCTGAGTATCGTTCACCGTCAAGTGGCCGCTGAGCACCACCAGCATTGTGGTGTGGCCTTCAGGCAGAGACAGAGAAAACTCCGCATCCGGATCAAGGCGAACATCCCAGACATTCACGGGCGTGAAGGTCCTGGCTGGCCCCTTGGCCCCGTAGAGCTCTCCGGCGATGATCCTGGCTTTTCCGGTATGACCGGGAAGGTCAACCACCGGAATATCAGCCGAGACGATGCCCTGATAGCCAGCGGGCGCCATCTTGTCCTTGGCCGGCAGATTGACCCAGAGCTGAACCATCCTGAACGGGCCGCCCGCCTTGGCAAAGCCTGCCGAGTGATACTCCTCATGGATGATACCGCCTGCGGCGGTCATCCACTGGACATCACCGGGCCCGATGACGCCGCCATTACCGGCGGAATCGCGGTGCTCCACCTCGCCATCATAGACGATGGTGACGGTTTCAAAGCCGCGGTGCGGGTGTTGGCCCACGCCGCGCCGCTGCATGGTTGGCGCGAACACATGGGGGCCGCCATAGTCCAAGAGGAGGAAGGGGCTCGCATGCTCGCCGAGCGAGTGATACGAAAAGAGCGAACGGACGGGGAAACCGTCGCCGACCCAGTGGCCCTGATTGTTGCCGAAGCGGCCGAGAACTGTCTTGCTCATGAGCTGGCCTCCTTTTTTGTCCGGCCAGCCTGAAGGGTCAGGCCGGCCTGCGCAGCATGTTGTCCTGCAGATAGGTATGCCAGCGTTTCATGAAAGGGCTAGCAGGCCGGCAGAATAATGCGGTTCCTGCATAACACTTCTCTGAACTTGCGCCTTCTGCCGGGGCCAGCCTAGAAATTGACCCGGCTGGACACCGCTCCGTCCACGATCAGATTGGCGCCGGTGGTGTAGGAGGAGGCGGGGCTGGCGAGGAAGACGGCGGCGTTGGCGATCTCCTGCGGCGTGGCGCAGCGGCCGGTGGGGTTGCGGGCGTTCGCCTGGGCGAAGAAATCCGGCGCGTTGGTTTTTACCGTGTGCCAGACGCCGCCTTCGAAAAACACCATGCCGGGCGAGACGACATTCACGCGCAGGCCGATCTTGGCATATTGCCGGGCAAGGCCCTTGGCCATGTGGATCAGGGCCGCCTTTACCGGGCCGTAGGAGTCTGCCCGGTCTGCCTGCGCGGCGGAGATGGAGGAGATGATGACGAAGGCCGCGTCGCCCGAGGCGGCGGCCGCTTTTGCCAGATATGGCTGGGCGGCGTCGAAGGCGTTGACGGCGGCAAGCACGTCCAGCTTGAAGTTCGATTCCCAGGCGGCCACGTCATTGCCCTGCGCCATGGCGCCGGCATTGGAGACGAGAATGTCGAGCCCGCCAAGCTGGCCTGCGGCGTCCGCGATCCAGGCTTTCAGGGCCGGCCCATCGGTGACGTCCACGGAGGCGCCGGTGGCATTGACGCCGAGGGCTTTAAGCTCGGCCACCGCAGCGGCGACCTGATCGTGATTGCGCGCGCAGACGGCAACATTGGCGCCTTCCTTGGCCAGCGTATCGGCAATCGCCCGGCCAATGCCGCGCGTGCCCCCCAGAATGATGGCATTCTTTCCCTTGAGCCCGAGATCCATGATGTTTCCTTCCCTGATTGTCGCCGGAGACCCTAGGGGGGAAATCTGGCGCGGCCAATGGGCGGAGCATATCTGTAGGATGGGTGAGCGACCTGAGACGTAGGTGACAGATTGTGCCGGACACATGGGTAACACTTTTCGCTGTGTGACCGGTCGCGCCGGCCGGTGCGCTATGCCAACCAGCTTCCCGGCCAGATCGGGCAGGCGATTGTCCAGGCAAAGAAAGACAAGCGGAGCTGGAAGATGTCAGGCTGCATGACGTGCGGCACAGCTTTGGCACCTCGGACGGCCTGTCGCGTCCCGTGATCGGGGCGCTGCTGGGCCATAAGGATGTTTTGGACCACGCAACGGTACGTGCACCTCGCTAACGAGAAACGCCAGGAAACGGGACGGCACTTGAACAATCGCGCTGAAAATTCGCACCTGCCTTTCCGAAGACGCGAGCGGGCGATGTCGAGATTCCGGCGTATGCGAAGTCTGCAAAAATTCGCTTCAATGAATTCGTCAGTACAAAATCATGCAAATCACCGGGGAAATATCGAGAGTAGGGCCGGCTTCATATCGCTCCGAGACGCCGCCCTTCGCGAATGGCGCGACCTTCTTGTCGCCTGACATCCGCTCGTTTGCGAATAACGCAGACGGGTTCGCACTTGCCCGTCGCCGCCCGGATGCCGAGATCTGTCGCTGGATGCGTGCCGGGAGTTCCCGCCGTGGTGCCCGTAGCTGTCAGACGTGCATCGCCGCGTCTGTGGTAATCGGCGGCGAGCGTGCGCGCATCTGGCCGGACCTGCGTCTTGGTGTGAGCGGCCGCTTCTGCGAGGTAGCAGTACCGGACCGCTGCCAAGCCTTGCGAGTTGGGCTAAACTGGCCTAAACCCACAAAAAAGCACATAAATCAAAACGTCTCTCTGAGGCGCTGCAAAAGCCAATGCAGGAGTGTCCCATGTGGGTTGAGGAACGCCAGAGCCGGATTCTGAGCCTTTTGAAGGACAAGAAGCGAGTCGAGGCTGATAAGCTGGCGCAGGATTTCAATGTTTCCCGCGAGACGGTTCGGCGCGACTTGAAGGTTCTTGAAGAGAGAGGGTTGCTGCTGCGAACCCATGGCGGCGCGCTGATCAATGAGCCGTCACAGGAATCTCCGTTTTCGGTCCGCCGCGTCTCCCGCGTTTCGGAGAAGCGCGCCTTGGCAAAGTCCGCTGTTACACTGATGTCTGGAGGGGGGAGCTATTTTGTCGATGCGGGTTCGACCACTGCGGCAATGGGCGAATTCCTCTCCCAATTGGGGGGCGTATCTGTGGTGACGAACTCGATCGATCTGGCCCTATCGGCGCGCGCCAACAATGCAGCGGCTGACATTGTCCTGTTGGGGGGCGCTTTGGCGTCAGATGTTCCAGCGACCTTCGGTGAAATTACCCTTCGGCAATTGCGGACGTTTCATGCGGATATTGCTTTTGTATCCCCGGTCGGGATCGATCCGAATGTCGGCATCAGTTACTATGATCTGGCCGAAGCCGAGTTAGCGAGCCTGATGCTTGAGCAGGCCCGAAGGCGGGTTGTGATTGCTGACTCGACCAAGTGCGGTGTGACCAGCCGGGTGATCGTGAGCGAATGTGATCGCATCGACATTCTCGTCACGAACCATCACGATACTTCCGAATATGAAAACGCCGGTATTCGCGAAATTCTGCGCGCAGCCGTCTGAAACGGGCCCGTCTATGCGGACGGGGTCGGCCAGACCATCTCGAATCCCCGGATTTCCTCAAAGGCTTTCGCGAACTGCAGGACACCAAGATCATCGAAACGGTGCCCGACAATCTGCAAGCCGATCGGCATCGCGTTGGCTTGATCGAAACCACAGCAGACGGACAAGGCGGGATTTCCGGTCTGGTTCCAGACCGGTGTGTAAAGCGCATTCGATGACGGCGACTTCGGTGTGCGGTCTTCCGCCGGGAACGCGCTGATTCCTGAAGTGGGCGAGATGAGAAAGTCGAAGCCGCGCATTTGTGCCAGAACGCGGGCTTTGATCGTTTCAAGTTCATCAAGTGCCAACGCGATCTTGTCTATCCCGGTGTCCAAGGCTTTGGTGAAAGAGTCCCTGAAAGCCTCCGGCGCCTTGAGGCGGCTGGCTTCATCCAGTTTGAGAAACTCGGCAAGGCCGCGCAACATCAGTGGAATCATTGCGACCTCCATGAAGTTTTGACCGACCACGGAGGGAAGTTCCTCCACGATCGCGCCGGCGTCTGATAGAATCCGGGCTGCCTTACGGACGCTTGCGGCGACATTTACATCCGGCAGACCGCCATTGTCCCCCTCCAGAACGAGCGCCACGCGCGTACCTTTGAGCGGGCGGGAAACGAGATTGAGATAGTCGTCTGCCGAAGGGGGAAGGGCGCCAAAATCCCGGGCGTCGTACCCGGACAGAATGCTGAGCATCCGGCCACAATCATCAGCTGTCCGGGTGAGCGGCCCGGCGGACCGCAGGGGGCTGGGCGGTAGATGAGGGATGCGGCCTTGCGTGGGTTTCAGGCCGACGAGGCCGCACATGGCGGCCGGAAATCTGACAGAGCCGCCTATGTCCGATCCGATTGTCACCGGGCCGCACATTGCCGCTGTCGCGGCCGCGCCGCCGGAGCTTGAGCCACCGGGATTGAAGGCCGTATTCCAGGGGTTTCGTGTAATGCCGAAGGCGCTGCTGACACCTGAAGCCAGAAGGCCGAAATCCGGCATGGTGGTCTTGGCAAGGATAATGGCGCCCGCTTCGCGCATCCGCATTGTCGGTGGCGCATCATAGGGGCTTGGCGCGGATCCTTCATAGGCCTTGTTTCCGCGCAGCATGGGTTTGCCCCTGACGGCAATGCTGTCCTTTACGGTGACCGGCACGCCGTCCAATGCGCCCAGTGGCGCGTTCTTCAACCAGCGGGCTTCCGATTCCTGCGCTGCCTCCATCACCTCGTCCGCAGACAGAAAGACAAGGGCGTTGATGAGCGGGTTGACCTGTTCGACCCTTTCGAGAACCGCTCGGGCAACCTCGACAGGGGAGAACGTCCGTGTGGTGAAGCCTGCGATCAGATCGGTTGCGGAAAGTTCGAACAACTCAGCCATATCGAAATGCCTCCTGTGCAGCATCTCGATACAAGCAGAAATCACTTATGTTGTAAATGCGAGCTATATTGTGTTTTAGTGTGGACATGATTGTGAGTGTGTGCATAGCTCGGGATCGGGCGGTGATGAATGCCCACGTACCAGAGCGTCCGGAGACAATCGAATGCAGCGTGAAGAAGGCTTTTCTCTTATGGGCGACGCCCGGACGGTAGAGGAAGTCTGCGTCGAGAAAATCGTTGGGCTGCTGAATTTTGCGGGCAGCGGCGCGGTATCCTACAAGCGGATTGAGGCTGGCATTACCAACAGCAACTGGATCGTCAGGCGCGGACCCGATGCTTTCTTCGTGAAGGTGCATGGCGAAAACACGCACATCCTGATTGACCGCACGGCCGCGATCTCAGCCTCCGTGCAGGCTGGTGAACTCGGGGTGGGCCCCAGGCTGATTGCGCGGTTCGACGATCCCGGCGCCGAAGTTTATGAATTCCTGCAGGGCTATCGCAACTGCACGGTTGAAGATCTCGGGAATCTGCATTTCCGGAAACAGCTGCTCCGATCCTACAAGGATATGCACGCGAGCACGCCTCTTCCTGTGACGCGGACGGGAATCGGCCAATTGGAGCAACGATACTCGGTGCTTCTGTCCGAGAGCATCGAATGTCCGCAGGACGTGCCCGCTCTTGTCGGTCTGTGCCGGGAGGCAGGGGAACGTGTCGCTGCCAGCAAACCCGAAATGCGCCCCTGCCATAATGATTCCTATGCGCCCAACTTCATGATCCGCGATGCGGACCAATCGATCCGGATTGTCGATTGGGAATATGCGGCAAACAACGATCCGACCTGGGACCTGACAATGATCGCGCTTTCCAGTGGGCTTCCGCCGGAAGTCGATTGGCTTGCGGAATATTTCGGCTCGGTTCCCCAGATCGAACGGACGAAGGCGACGCTTTACGCTGGCATCCTTGCCCTGTCGTGGGGTATCTGGGCGCGCCTTCAGACAAAGTACTCGTCCATCTCGTTCGATTACCTCGCCTATTCAGACATGCTGCTTGATCATGCCCGCAGGCTGACGTCCGCGCCAGAATGGAAGGAGGCGATGTGTCAGTTGCCGTGAAGTCCCAACCGCGTTGGATGACCGATGAGGTTGTCGCCGGACTTGTTTCCACTGCCATCCTTGCTGCCGACGCAGCGCGAGATGTGATCCTGCCGTTGTTCAGGGCCTGCATTGATGTGCAAAACAAGATTGACGGAAGTCCTGCGACCGAGGCTGACCGGCGGGCTGAGATATGCATGCGCAAGATATTTGCAGACAGGTATCCCAACTATGGTCTGTGTGGTGAGGAGTTCGGCTACGAGCGCCCCGAAGCTTCGCTGCGCTGGGTGCTCGACCCGCTGGACGGGACACGCGCATTCATCACCGGCCGGCCGACGTTCGGTACACTGATCGCCTTAATGGACGAGGACCGGCCGGTTCTCGGAATCATCGATCAGCCTGTGACACGCGAGCGCTGGATTGCGGTCGCGGGGCAGTCCACGACCTACACGAGCCAACTGCCGGGCCGGGTCGGCACGCGGAAGTGTGACGACATTTCCCAAATGGAGATGTCCTGCACTGCCCCCGACATGGTGCCGGCTCACTCCGGCAGCGGATGGTCGCGCCTTGCGAGTTCGGTGCGGCGCGTCTCTTGGGGCGGTGACTGCTACGCCTATGGCCTTCTGTCCCTTGGGCATATCGACCTCATTGCAGAAGGCGACCTGAAGCTGTGGGACTGGGCTGCAGTCAAACCGATTATCGAGGGGGCAGGAGGTATCCTTGTCGACTGGCAGGGAAATCCGCCGCTTGAGGGAGGACCGGGACAGATCCTTGCGCTCGCAAATCCGGCCATGATTGGTCCGGTTACGGAGATCTTGAACAAATAAAGACTAAAATTCAAATACAAAAAATACAAGGGTGAACGTCAGAGGAAACGGAGGTGCGATTTAGCTCTTTGAGGAGACAGTCATGTCGGTTCAACTATCACTTGGCCTGTCCTGGCCCAAAAGGACCTCGCTGAAACTGAAAACTCTGCTGTACGCAGCAGCCAGTACTACACTTCTTCTCGGGGCCGCACCTGCGTCAGCGCAGGAGGAGGCTTCTGGCGACGAGGCCCAGATGACCCTGGGAAACATCGTCACGACAGCGCAAAAGCGCGAACAGAACCTTCAGGATGTTCCCATTTCCATGGCGGCCTTGACCGGCGAAGCGCTGCGGGATGCGGGGGTGGACGACCTCGGCGCCCTCCAGGGCTTGATTCCGAACTTTCAGGTCAGCGATAACGTATCTGTACGAACTATTTATGTCCGTGGCGTGGGTGGCGGCGGACGCACGGTCGCTTTTGACACGCGAACGGGAATCTACCTGGATGGTGTCTATATCGGCCAGCCCATGTCGGCGGATGCTGTTTTGGTGGATCTCGAGCGGGTTGAGGTCCTTCGCGGTCCCCAAGGCTATCTCTATGGCCAAAATACGGTTTCGGGTGCCGTGAACCTCATCACCGCGAAACCGGATGACACCTTCGATGCCCATGTTGTCGGCTCTTATGGCAACAAAAACGAAACCAAGCTCGTGGCCAGCATCAACACGCCGCTGATCGAGGATCGTCTCTTCATGCGGTTTGGTGCATCCTATCACACGCGCGACGGCTTCATTCACAACATAACAACAGATGAATATCCGGACGATCAGAATGATTATGCCGCACGTCTCCAACTGCGTTATCTGATCAATCCTAACTTCACGGCCGATTTCTCAGCTGACTTTACACGGCAGTTGTCCCACAAGGTCAACGGAGAAGCGCGAAGCGATGTCTTCAATACGGGCGGCCTTCCGACCGCGCCGGCGGATCAGCCGTTCGTGATTGATGACGATTTTCCGGAGAAGGATCTGTCGGAAAACTGGGGCCTGGGGCTGGTTCTCAACTATGATCTTGATGATATCACGCTGACCTCGACTACCGGCTATCGCCACGCCTACCGCAACTGGAACGTTGATATGGATCACAGTTCCGGTGACTGGGCGTACTTCTTTTACAACGACGAATACAACACGTTCAGCCAGGAAGTGAGGGCGGGCGGCAACGTCGGCAATCTGGATTATGTGGCCGGTGTCTACTACATGAACACAAGCGGGGAAAATGACCGTACACTGATATACTCCGAACTCACGGCGCTGCTGGGTCTTCCACCGAACGCGGTAACCAATACCAATCCTCTGGTCGATAATGAGAGCATGGCCGTATTCACGGCGCTCGACTATGGTCTGACCGACACGCTGACGCTGAATGTCGGGGCGCGCCTGAATTACGAGACCAAGGCGCTGACGTTCAACCAGGATACCGAATTGGTGTCTCCGTATAGCACGCTCGCAATCATCGACGGCTACACGACGGACATGAACGAAACCTCCTTTTCACCGAGCGTCGGTCTTACCTGGGAGCCCAGCGAGAATGCCACCTACTACGCCCGCTATTCGCGCGGCGTGAAGTCAGGGGGCTTCAACGCTGACTACCTCAACACCTACCAGATCGCTGCGGATCTCTCTCTCGCACAGGAGACGGTCGATAGTTATGAGTTGGGCGCCAAAATCCGTGCTGCGGACGGGCGGTTGAGTTTCAACTCGGCGTTCTTCTACGCAAAGTATGAAGATTACCAGGTCAGCCAGTTCCGCATACGCGACGACGTTGTTCCGTCCCAGATCGAACTTGCGCTCACCAATGCCGGTGTCGTGGAGACCTACGGACCGGAATTCGATGTGACCTGGTTACCCATCGACAATCTCACGCTCGGTTTCAGCGGTGCATGGCTGCATGCGGAGTACAGCGAGTTCGAGGATGGTGGCGGCATCGGCGTGGATTATTCTGGCAATCGTCTGGAGTATGCTCCGGAGTGGACATTCGCCGGGACGGTTGACTATGTGCACCCGCTTGAAAATGGCAGCGAAGCCTTCGTGAGGCTGAATGCTTCCTATCATGGCGATCAGTATTCGGACTCGTCCAACGAGGATCAGTTCTTCCAGGAGGCCTACACGCTGGTGAATGGCCGGGTCGGCTGGACCTCGCCCAGTGGCAAGACGGAACTTGCCCTGTATTTCCGGAACCTGTTCGACGAGGAATACGATCTCGGAACTGCGCCGGACGGCTTCACGACGCTGTTCGGAAAATACGGAGATCCAAGAACCTATGGCGTGGAACTCAGCTGGTCGTATTGATGGGTCCTGTCCGGAGCGATGAGTGTGTATCAGACTGACTTGACCGGAACCCGATTCACGTTTGCAGATATGCGGACTTTGCTCGCGGCAGCGGGGACCGACCGGTCGGGCGACCGGCTGGCCGGCCTCGCTGCGGGCTCAGATCTCGAGCGCGTTGCTGCCCGGTACATTCTTGCAGACCTTCCCCTGAAGGTTTTTCTTGAAGACCTGGTGGTTCCCTATGAGTCGGATGAAGTTACCCGGCTCATTGTCGATACATTCGATGCTGAGGCTTTCGCGCTCATCTCGCACATGACCGTCGGCGGCTTGCGTGAATGGCTGCTCGACAATGCCACGACATCAGACCTGGTCCGGAAGGCCAGCCCCGGGATCACGCCGGAAATGGCCGCAGCGGTGTGCAAGATCATGCGAAACCAGGATCTTGTGGCCGTTGCAAAGAAGTGCCCGGTTGTCAGAACATTCCGGACAACGGTCGGTTTGCCAGGGCACTTCTGTGTCCGTCTCCAGCCCAATCACCCTACGGACGACCCGGAAGGGATCGCCGCCTCGATCCTGGATGGCTTGCTGCTTGGCAGCGGAGATGCCGTGATCGGGATCAACCCGGCAAGCGACAATACGACAAGGGCGGGCGAGTTGCTCGCCCTGATCGAGCGTATCCGGGTTGGTCTTGAAGTTCCCACTCAAAGCTGCGTCCTGACGCACATCACCAACACGATCGAACTTGTGGAACGAGCCGCGCCGGTCGATCTCGCATTCCAGTCAATCGCCGGAACCGAATTGGCCAATCGAGGCTTCGGGATCAGCCTTTCGCTGCTCCGGGAGGCGCAGGACGCGACGCGATCCCTGAAACGCAATCCCACATCAGGATCGGTCATGTATTTCGAAACCGGGCAAGGGTCCGAGCTTTCCGCAGACGCTCATGCGGGCGTCGATCAACAGACGCTGGAAGCGCGGTCTTATGCGGTTGCGCGCGCATTTGACCCCTTCCTTGTAAATACGGTCGTCGGCTTCATCGGGCCTGAATATCTATATGACGGAAAGCAGATCCTCAGGGCCGGACTTGAAGATCACTTTTGCGGTAAGCTGCTTGGCCTGCCGATGGGCGCTGACGTTTGCTATACGAACCATGCCGAAGCCGATCAGGATGACATGGACACCCTGATGACCATGCTGGGCGTGGCGGGTGCCAACTTTGTCATGGGCGTTCCGGGTGCGGACGACATCATGCTCAACTACCAGAGCACGAGTTTCCATGATGCACTCTATGTCCGGGAAGTTCTGGGCCTGCGCGCGGCCCCTGAATTCGAAATGTGGTTGCGCAGCGTTGGTCTGATGGATAGCTGTGGACGCATCACCGGGGCGCGCGGGAGTCCGGCGGCGATGGCTCTGATCAGCAGGTATTTCGATGTCTGATCAATCGGGAAAGTCGAAGGACCATTTTGCCCGCTGGCGCCGGGTCACGTCCGCCAGGATCGGGCTTGGCAGGTCCGGGCAGGCGATTCCGACCCGGCCCATGCTGGAGTTTCAGTTGGCGCATGCGCGCGCGCGGGATGCCGTGCATTCTGTTCTTGATACCGGCCGGCTTGCAAATGCGATCGAAGGCGATGTGTTTCAGGCGCACAGCGCCGCGCCGGACCGGACAACCTATCTGCAGAATCCCGGGCTGGGCCGTATGCTTTCCAAAGGCACGCAACTGCCAGAGATCACGTGCGAACTGGCGATCGTGCTGGCCGATGGGCTTTCTGCGACAGCCATCCAGCGCCATGGGGCCAGGATTGCCAATGAGCTTCGTCATCTTCTTCCGGACTGGCAACTGGCACCTGCGGTCATTGTCCAGCAGGGCAGGGTTGCGATCGGGGACGAGATCGGATCGCGGCTGGGCGCCGACCTGGTTATCGTCCTGATCGGGGAGCGGCCCGGCCTCAGCGCTGCGGACAGTGTCGGGGCATATTTGACCTGGAAGCCCCGTCCCGGCCGTTCCGACAGCGAGCGCAACTGCGTTTCCAACATACGCACACCGGGCGGCTTGGCGCCGGAACTCGGTGCGGCGAACATCGCCTGGCTCGCCCGGCAAGCGAGGGACCTGAAGCTGACAGGTGTCGGACTGAAGGACCGGTTCGCCGATCACCTTACCCTGACAGCAACCCCCGGGCAAATGCCCAAGATCGAGCGAGACCCTTCATGAGCCGGAATGCCTTGGTGAGAGTCTATCCATCCTGGAAGCTGGCGGCGTATGCATCTCCGGCCATTCCAATCAGCGCTATCGGGATTCCTCTGATCGCCTACCTGCCTGCCTACTATGCATCCCAAGCGGGGCTTTCGCTCGGCCTGGTGGGGACGGTCTTCCTAGTCGTGCGCCTTGCGGACATTGCGCTCGATCCAGTGGTTGGTACACTGATGGATCGAAACCGCACCCGATGGGGACGGTTCAAGCCCTGGCTCATCGCCGGCGCCTTTCCGATGGCCGTCGCAAGCTACATGCTGTTCAACCCCGCCGGCGATGTCACGCTGACATATCTGACGATCTGGCTGTCCATCGTCTACGCCGCGTATTCGATCTGTTACCTTGCGCACTTATCCTGGGGAATGTCGCTCACCATGGACTACAACGAGCGGTCCCGTGTCTTCGGATTTTGGCAGGCGGGTGCTTTGCTGGGATCGATCAGCGTGCTTGCTACGCCAATCCTCGTCGAGGGCGTGTTGGGTTATACCCATGCGGCAGGCATCCGGTCGATGGGTATACTGATTGCGGCGCTGGTCTGCGTGACGGTCTGTGTGGCTGTGGCGTTCATGCCAGAGCCACCAGCAGCAAGTGAGCGCCAGACACGCAACCTCACAGAGTATCTGACGTTGATTGTCCGTCCAACCATTGCCCGCCTGCTGGTGGCCGATCTTGTCATCGGCACGGCACTCGGTATGAACAGTGCGCTGTTCTTCTTCTACTTTGCATTCATCAAACACTTCAGCCAGTTGGAGATCGTAATCCTCCTGTTTCTGAACATGTGTGGGTCGCTCTTCGGGACACCAGTGTGGACATACCTGACCGACAAGATCGGAAAGCACCGCGCGGCGGCCTTTGCCTTTGCGCTCTATGCCTTGTCGCTCATAATGATCCAGCTTGTGCCGCCTCATATGCTGTTGAACTGCGTTATCCTGTTCGTCGCGGGGCTCACCTTGTCGGCTGGTCCGCTGCTGCTCCGTTCGATGCTGGCGGACGCCGGCGATGAAGAATTGCTGCGATCTGGTGTCGATCAGACCGGGGTCCTGTCCGCAATCTTCACTGGTACGAACAAGATCGGCTTGGCTATAGCGCCGGGAATCACATTCCTGATTCTTGGGGCGTTCAATTTTTCTGCGACCGTTCCATCGAACCCGGAAGGCGCCTTGGTGGCGTTGCAGGCACTCTACGTATTCGCGCCGGCCGCGCTTGGTTGTTTTGTTGCCGTGCTCATACGTGGGCACAGTCTCACGGCAGAGCGTCACGCCCAGATATTGCTTCAAATCCGTGAGGGGGAGGTTCGAAAATGAGCGGGGGCGAGGCGGTGCCTGGTCCTGACCCTCAAAATTGGTCCGGACGGAGTACGAAAAATCGGGCACAATTCTCGATGGAGAGGGGAGTGCCGATGCCGAGAAAGAAGTTTTCAGATGAACAGATCGCCTTTGCCCTGAGGCAGGCGGAGACCGGGACGCCGGTCGGCGAGATATGCCGAAAGATGGGTGTTGCCGAGGTGACGTTTTACCGGTGGAAGAAGGTCTATGCCGGGATGGGTGTTTCGGAAATCCGGCGACTGAAGCGGCTGGAGGAAGAGAACTCGAAGCTCAAGCGGCTGGTGGCGGACCTTACACTGGACAAGACGATGTTGCAGGATGCCCTGCGAAAAAAGTGGTGAAGCCCGCCCGGCGCCGCGAGGTGGTCCGTCATTATCAGGACGTGTTTGCAGTGTCCGAGCGCCGCGCCTGCAGGGCGATGGGCTTCGGGCGGACTGCCCACAGATATCAGTCCTGCCGCGATCTGGCAGTGGAAATCCGGATGCGCCTGAAAGATCTGGCCGAGACGCGGGTCCGCTGTGGCTACCGGCGCCTGCATGTCCTGCTGCAGCGGGAGGGCTGGAGCGTGAACCACAAGCGGATCTACCGGATTTACAGTGATGAGGGGCTGTCGATCCGGACCCGAAGCCCGAGGCGGAGGCGCGCCTGCCGATACCGCTCAGGACGCCCCGAGGCTGGAATGCCGAAAGATGTCTGGGCCATGGACTTCATGTCGGACCGGCTGTTCGATGAAAGACCGTTCCGTTTCCTGACGATTATCGACTGTCATACGAGAGAAGCTCTCGCGACATCTGCGAGGGCAAACTTCCGGGCTTACCAGGTGATCGGCGAACTCGACCGTATCGCCCGGCTGAGGGGAAAACCTCGAAGCATTCGGATCGACAACGTCCGGAGTTTGCCGGGCGGCTGCTCGATCAACGGGCGTATCTCAACAAAGTCGAACTCGACTTCTCAAGGCCCGGAAAACCCACGGAGAATGCTTACATTGAAGCGTTCAACAGCCGGCTTCGGCAGGAGTGCCTCAACGCCGCCTGGTTCCTGTCGATAGGCGACGCCCGAAGCCGGCTGAGTGAATGGCGAGATGATTACAATGAAAACCGGCCGCATTCAGCGCTTGGAAACTTGACGCCAGGCGCAAGCTGCTGCGGCGCTATGTGCATGGACCGGGCATCGACGAGCCGCTGGTCTGGTATGAGGGCGCAGGTCTCACCGACAGGCGCTACCTGATCGCCGACCGGCAGGGGAGTATCGTTGCCGTGAATGGGGCGACGTCATCTCGCCAGCTCTATGGCCCCTATGGCGAGCCTGATGCCTGGACCGGCAGCCGGTTCCGCTACACCGGACAGATCGCCCTGCCGGAAGTGTCGCTCTATCACTACAAGGCGCGGGCCTATGACCCGGTGCTTGGCAGGTTCCTGCAGACCGACCCTGTGGGGTATGCGGATCAGATGAACCTCTATGCTTACGTGGGGAATGATCCACTGAATGCGGGGGATCCGAGTGGGAAATTCCTAAACCTTATCGTTGGTGCGGGTATAGGTTTGGTTGTTGAAGGAATTGTCATTGCAGCAGAAGGAGGCGATCCTTTCGATGTCGGTACCAATGCTGGCCGATATGGAACAGCTGCAGTCATAGGAGGAGTATCAAGTGGGCTTGGTGCGATTGCTTCAAAAGGGGCGGCGAGCGTCGCTGGAAAGACGATTTTGCGAGAAGTCGGAAGTACAGGAAAGGGAATTGTCGGCAAGGCAGCAGAAGGTGCCGTTGCCGGCAGTGTTGCGGGAGGTGCCGCGGAAACAATGTCTCAAATTGCCGACGGCGGAGTGACGGATGTTGGCGCTATCGGCGATGCCGCCATGAAAGGCGGCGCGTTGGGTGGAGCTGTAGGCGGTGCTGCAAAGGGAGCGCAAAATTTAGGTGCAGCAGCCGCTTCTGGGAAGCCGCCTACTTCTGCAAATCTGTCCACCAAGGGAAATCGGTATGGTCTGAGCGAGAGACTTGGAACCGGCAATGAAGGCGCGTCAGCGGGAGCAATTGTCGGCACAACTACCCAAGTTGGAGGTGAGGCGGCACTTCGAGTAAGGGTGTGTGGCGGCAAAGACGGATCGTGCGAGGAGTAGAAGTGCTGAAGTTGAGGATTCGAAAGTAATGAGCAAGTCATTTTTCGTATGGCTGGCGGTAACTGCAACGCTGTTTGTGCTCGCGCTCTTCTTAGTTCCGTGGGCGTTAGGAACAAATGATCCGCTTTTCGTTGGTATTTTGCTTATCGTTGTAGTGACCTTCATTGGGTTGGGCTTTTATCGAGGATTCAGGCGTTAGGCGGAGGCGCTTCGTGCCTCAGATGGTGGGTTAAGCCAAAGGCCGTTACCCACCATCTGAGGGCGAGGGAGAATGGTGGGTATCGCTTCGCTCAACGCCGTTCGCGCCTGACCGGCCTGAAACTGACAGGCCCAGCGAACGAGCAGACCTATACGTTCAGCTATACGGATGCGAGCCAGGTCTCTCAGCGCACGTCCACGAATGCTCTCTACACCTGGGCAGCCGGCGCGGCGAGCAAGAGCTACACCCGCAACGGTCTCAATCAGTATACCAACGTCTCCGGCACCAGCTTCACCTATGACCTGCGGGGCAACCTGACGTCGGACGGGGCCCGCACGTTCGGGTATGACTATGAGAACCGGCTGGCCTCGGTGAGCGGGTCTGCCTCGATGACGTTGGCCTATGATCCGGGCGGGCGGCTGCGCCAGACGGTGGCGGGCGGAGCGACGACGCAGTTCCTGTATGGCGGCAATGCGCTGCTGGCGGAGTATGACGGCGCGGGCACGCTGCTGCGGCGCTATGTGCATGGACCGGGCATCGACGAGCCGCTGGTCTGGTATGAGGGCGCAGGGCTGACCGACAGGCGCTACCTGATCGCCGACCGGCAGGGGAGTATCGTTGCCGTGAATGGGGCGACGTCATCTCGCCAACTCTATGGCCCGTAGCCACCTAGTGGCGTGTTCCTTGACCTCCTCGATCGTGTTGAAGATGAACTGGCCGAGCCATTCCTGACGAACGATCCGATTGTAGCTGAGCCTCCCATTCTCACTTGCCGGGCTGTGCGGGCACGATCTTGCCAATGCAGACTCATTTGGCTCGCGATGAGACTGAAACCAGAAAAACAGAGCGACAATTGCCGTCAGCGATCATGGGATTGCTGCACCGGTTTTTCCTCGATTCCGAAAATTGGTGCGGACACAGCCGATCTGAAAAACCACAGGATCCCGTAAGTCCTTGATTTTAATGGCGCACCTAGATGAGGAACGTTTAAATCAGTTCTGGGCAGAAATATCGTATTGGGGAGTAGTTCTCGGTAGGCCTAGCGACAATGATGAGTGGCAGAGACCGTTTTGAACGAAAACTTTGATTGACGCTTAAAGCGTTGCCCCCTCCATAGACACAAGCTTTGGTCGGAATTGAAGCGACGTGAAAAGAAAAACTCTAATTCCTTGAATTAGAATACAATTAAAGGTAGCATAAATCAATTTTTCCAACTGCTCGATAGGCTCAGTCTATCTAGAGAGTGTGTGATTTTGCTGGAGAGCCAATGTTTCTAAGTCATATTGAGATAAGGAATTTTAGAGGCATCGAAGAGTTGGTGCTTGAGCTAGATGATGTCTGTGTGTTGATTGGGGAAAACAACGCTGGGAAGTCGTCTGTCCTTGATGCTCTAAGGCTATGTCTAACACGTTCATTGACACGGAAGGGCAGCGTATTCGAAGAATATGACTATCATCTATCTGATGGTGTTTCAGAGCCCTCCAAGGCGGCACCAATCGAAATTCTTCTCAGGTTCCGCGAGCAGAGCGAGGATGAATGGCCAGATGAGATATCTCAACAACTGTCAGATGCTGAGCAAGTAGACAGCGAAGGCCTTAGAAGTGTGACTCTGCGGGTAAGGAGCGGTTTTGATGCTGTTATCGGAGACTTCGCTACCGAGTATGATTTTCTTGATCTAGCCGGAAATCCGCTTATTAAGGCTAAGAATCCGCGCCACATCATCAACTTGCAGCAGCTAGTTCCGACTTTCTACCTTGCGTCACTTCGAGATGCTGCTCAGGAATTCCGTGCACGATCATCCTTCTGGGGGCCGTTTGTTCGGTCGATGCAGCTTGAAGAGGATGATAGGAATGAGCTTGAGGCAGCACTAAGTGATTTGAATAAGAAGGTACTTGAGAAGCACACTGCATTTGAGACAGTTAAAGAGCGTTTAGAGAAGACAGCAAAGCTGGTTCCATTGGGGGAGACCGAGCCCGTCTCGATCGAGGCTCTTCCATCAAAGATATTTGATATTCTCTCGCGTACTCAGGTTAATTTGGCCTCCAAAACAGGTGCCCGGATTCCAATTATGCGACATGGAAACGGCACGCAAAGTCTTGCGGTAATCTGCCTGTTCGATGCATTTCTGCAAAGCCAGTTGGAAGATGGTTATGGTGAGCATGCGGTCCCTCTTCTTGCGCTAGAGGAGCCTGAAGCCCACCTTCATCCTTCTGCTATCAAGGCCGTAGGTGAGATGCTTCGGGCGCTCTCGGGCCAGAAACTCATATCCACTCATTCAGGTGAATTACTAGCCGGTGTGCCACTATCCAAAATTCGTAGACTGTGCCGCAAGGATGGTAAGGTTTGTGTACATCGTATTAGCCAAGGCGTGCTCACCGACGAGGAAATCGGAAAACTCGACTACAAAGTTCGGACAACGCGCGGAAGCCTTTTGTTCTCGCGTTGTTGGCTATTAGTCGAAGGCGAAACAGAGGCATCTCTCATACCTGAATGCGCTACAGCTATGGGAATAGATCTCTATGCTGAGGGTGTGTCTTGTATCGAGTTCTCCCAGGTGGGCGTGGAGAAATTCATTAAACTTGCTGACCAGCTCGGGATCGACTGGATGGTAATGTGCGATGGCGATGCAGAAGGGCAAAAGTACGCCGACACTGCGAAGGGGCAACTCAATGGACGGGTAGAGGCTGATCATGTGTGGAGGTTGCCAAACGATAATATGGAAGTCTTCCTATGTGTCTCGGGCTTTGGTGACATTTATGAGGCCAATATTTCCGACCAGAAGAAGAACACAGTCACGTCACCAGTGGGAACGGTTCCATACTGGACTGAAGTTGCAAAAGCGCAGGCTCGCAACTCGAAACCAAAGTCAGCCTTAGAGGTCTCCCAGCGGATGCTCGCTGGTAGTGCAGATGTGCCTGACTTCCTGAAGTCTGTAATAAGCAAGGCTCACGCCTTTGCGAGGAGTGCCGCGTGATGCTGGATCTTACAACCTTGAATGAAAACCAGCTAGCCGCCGTTGAATGGGGTGAAGGTCCCTTATTGGTTTTGGCCGGACCTGGATCGGGCAAAACAAGAGTCCTCACTTATCGCATAGCCCGTCTCATCGAGACAACGCCCGGTAAGCATTTTAAGATTCTCGGATTGACCTTTACCAATGCAGCAGCGGCTGAAATGCGCCAGCGTATCGCAACATTGGTACCAAATGCGGACGAGCGTACCCTACTGACGACCTTTCACTCATTTGCAGCTGATCTGTTGCGGCAGCATGGGCACCATGTTGGTCTACGTCCTGATTTCACGTTGCTGGTGCAGGACGCTGATAGACATTCATTACTTGATGAAGCAATCGATGCTGTTGATGCAGGAGGTGAGGTGACGAGTAGTGAGAGGCTTCTGCCGCTCATTACTAGGCTAATAGAAAATGATATAGCCCCTGCCTTTGCGTTGCAGGTTCTTCAGCGCAGTTCGATTAGCAATTCGGAATTCTTGGCTCAGGTTTACGTGAATTACCGTAAGCTGATGATAGAACGGAACTCATTGGATTTTCCTGCGCTGATTGCTGAGGCACTTAGCCTGCTGGAAGGTCAGATTGGAGTTCGAAAGCAGATCCAACGCATTTACCCCTACATTTGCATTGATGAATTCCAGGATACAAACCTGACACAATATAAAATCCTTCAGCACCTAGTTAAGGAAGACACGAAGAATCTCTTTGTTGTGGCAGATGATGACCAGATCATTTATCAGTGGAATGGAGCAAGCCCAGATCGCTTAAGAGGGCTTAAGGCCGATTTCAATATGGAGCTCATCCAGCTCCCGGAAAATTATCGGTGTCCTGCCGAAGTAGTTGAGCTGGCAAATAACCTCATCCAGAATAATTTTGGCAGGTTTGAGGGCAAAGGCAGGTTGACGGCGCATAAAACAGCTCCGGGTACTTCTGTAGTTACGCTAAAGCATTTTGCGAATTTCGATGAAGAAGCGGCATGGGTTGCCAGCGATATTCAGGCACGTCCGAAACATGCGCGTGAGAAATGCGTGGTTTTGGCGCGGACCAAAAAGCTGCTTGAACAGGTTGTAACCGCAATGGCGGAATATGGTTTGCACGGTTACCTTGCGGCTAGGAAAAACGAGTTCGAATGTGCGTCGCTACAATGGCTGCACTCAATGCTTCGATTGGCGAATGCGCGTGGCAGCCGGGATTTCTTACGGCGTGTATGTAAGTCGTTCTTTTCTCTTGAGGGCATAGACCTCAATGTGAAGGATGTCATTGCGCGGTCAGCGGCCGAAGAAGGTGACTATTTAAGAAGCTGGATCCGGTCTGCTCTTGACAGAGAGGAACTCTCTCCGGGCGCACGAGAGCTTTTGGAGTCGGCAGGGATAAGGCTTGTTGAACGTTTAGACTTCTGGGGGTTCGAGAAGTCTGCCTTTGCTTGGCTAGACGCACTACCCGACACCGCACCGGATCATAACGGTATCTTTGATGAATATGAAGAAGAAAAAGAAACTTGGCGCGCGCTAGTGGCGGAAATTAGCGCGCAGTATGGTCGCGCAGAAGTGACGCTTCATCTTTTGCTGCAGGAATTGGACCTTCGTTCAAAAGCACCGGCAGCTCCAAAAGGTGGTATTCCCTGCTTCACAATTCACGCTTCGAAGGGGCTTGAGTTTGACCACGTATATCTCGTGGGTATGGTTGAAGATCAACTTCCAAGTTGGGCTGCATTGAAAAAGGGCGATGATAGTCATGAGATGCGTGAGGAACGCCGTAATTGTTTTGTCGCAATTACGCGTGCTCAAGAAACTTTATCCCTAAGCTACTCAGACCGTGTACTTGGATGGGGAAAAGCACCATCGCGCTTCCTCAGAGAAATGCGGCTGATCGAATGAAAACGTATCTACAGGCTTGGGGCCTGTGTTCATTGATGTACGCACTGCATAATATATCTCCGAACTGAATGCATATTACCATTGTTCATCTTTGTGGTTGGACTGGCTGCATTGGGCAGGCCAGTGGCAACCGGCAATGGTGCCGCCTCGGATACGATTTCAAACGGTTTCTTCAGTCCGTGGGGAAAAAGCCGTAACGTCCGCTGTTGGGGTTCTTCGTGAACACAATTACGTTGGCTTTGCCGGATATCTTCTCAGGAGGATGCTCGTTTTCAATTATGATAATTTGTGCGCTGTCTTTAAAGCCCAGCAGGTAATCATAAAAGCGCTCTTTAATGTCAGTGCCACGAAGGTCGTCATCATCCCCCTCTGGCTTCCAATATGCTAACAAGGGTGAGTCAAGAACAATGAACCCCGGATGCGGAAGGTCGTTCTCCAAGCAATATTCTAACAGACCTATAGTGACTGCTGCATGTGAGATGGCCCGCAAACCCTTTCCCGAACTGCCGCGTGGCTTACCGCCGATTTGGAAATCCCGCTTCGTCTCGTCAAAAAACACGCGCTCAGCATTAGGGTAATGCCATTCCTGGAGTATCCTTTCGACCGTTTGAGAAAACCGATCCAAGGTCACAGTAGTAATTGACGTTTTGGTTTCAGTTGATCCTTCGTCGTCTGAAATGCTGCCGTCAACATCATTTCGGTGCTGGATGAGGCGGTTCACACGCTCAATTTTATCCTGACTGATTACAACCTCAGCTCTTTTTGTAACTAGCTCATTGTAAGTACTTCTGTGTACTGACACTGTAGGTCTTGCGATCTCAAGAAGCTCAAGATTCGTTTCATTGTATCGCTCCACGAGGGAGGGAAGCTCCTCTTCAAGTGATGCTTTCTCTTGAGCCAACGTAGAAACTGTATCCGCAAGATCAGACTGTAGCTTCTTAATCTTGCCTATTTCGGAGGCTGCAGCTTGGATTACTGCCTCAACATTGCCATCACATTCCTCGTCCAGATGCTGACTTTCTGGAGTGGAGCCGCAAAGTGGGCACATTTTGCGATCACTATATACAAAGAAAGATCCTGCTTCGTGAACAGCAGCCAAGCGGTTCAGGTCAGAGTTGTAATGCTTATCCAACAACGCAAAGCGTTTTGCTAGCTCATCGATTTCGATAATCCGGGAACGTCGTTTCTGAATTTCATCGGCAGAGCGCCCTCGGTCTTCTACCAGGCTGCTTAGGCTTGATTGAGCCTTACTCAGTTCATTGTTTTGTTCAGAAATACTTGCGTTGAGCTTCTCGAGCTGTTGAGCGAGTTCGTTATCATCTAAGCCCGCTTCATTGATCTCAGTTTGCAATTCTTCGATCATGCGATCAAGAAGCTCAATCTTCCCGGAAGATGCATCCTTGGCGCGTGATGGCTGACTTTTCCCAACCAATGCGCTGTCATCAATGCCCGTTAGAAGTAACTTGAAAGCGGCGTATTCTGATGTTGCTTGGACTACAATGGGCGACAAAAGAGGAGATGAGCGTCTTTGTATTTCTTCTTCGGTTATCAAGCAAAGTCTTGCTATATCTCGGAAACTTAGCGATCGAGTATCGCCAGCTTTGTTCCGCCGCAAAAACTTATCTGTCAACCCGATCCGTTCGAGTAAGGCGTGTGATACGGTATCATGTCGAGCCGCGCTGTGCTGACTTCTGAGAGGAATGGCTTCGGTCGCAGGAGGCTCATCGTACAATGCTTCATTGAAGCTAGAAAAATTGCCCCCTTCAATACTACGCTCCAAGGTTAAGGGTGCCCATGGCCCTGATTCAATAAGCAAGCGTGCCCTGTCGTAACCAGCGCGTTCCGGCACATCGCGGGGAATATCTCCTCCGCCCAGCATGAAGTCTAGGCTTTCGGCTATAAAGGACTTGCCCGTATCGGACGCACCGCAAATCACGTTCAATCCTTCTTTGAGCGTAATGCTGGCCGGTTTCTTCTTCGGTCCGAGATAGGCCAAGTGTTTCAACAACAACCCGCTCATAGTGGAAACTCATCAAGGCCAGTGTTTGCGCTTTGGAACTCTGTAGTCCAGGCTTCAAATAGGCCATTTACAACGGTGTCTAACTCATCAGATAGAAGGTCATCGAAAGTCTCTGCGACCCAGCCAGCTCTGTTCTTGATGCCCATAAGATAATCCGAATAAAGATTATCGACGAATGCTCCGGCATCGTCATTTGCAGTATAAACAATACCGTCCTGTTGTGCCTCCCGGCGAACGAGACCAGCGCTTGCCATTAGCAGCAATCCCCGTTCCACAAGACTTCGGCGCACTAGCAACTCGTTAGACCTCAGTGGCAGCGGAGGATGTAAGCTGGGCGGGCCTCCTGCATCTGCGGAGTGCACAGATAAGTAGTCGTATTGAACGAGGCGTTTTAGGTCATGCTTTCGAGGGAAGGATGCGACGAGAAGGATGAGCGCACGCACGCCGGTTTCAAAGGGACTATTGAAAACTTGGGTGCTTTTATCGCTCATCTTTAAGTACCCATGTTAGGCGATCTTCATTGGCTAGATGGTGGCATATCCCCTGTTTGTCCGGAATATGTGTTACGCTTGCTAGGGCGCTGCCGCTGATATCAAGTCCGCCTGCTGAGGTAATTGCGGCCCTTAAGCGATCTAACCCGTTCGGGTGGGTTGCCTCGCAAACATCAATTACGCCATGGAAAATATCGCCTTTGAGGCCTTCAAAAGTGCCATCAGGGGTTCGATCACGGGCAAAATTGCGAAGCGATTCTGCATGATAGAACAACTCACGCTGCCTGTCGTAGTGGTGAAGTAGTGTGGCATGACCGAGAAGGGAGGTCCTGTCATTCACGGTAACGCCTGTTTGCTCTGTGTAGGTATCAAACAGCTTCTTGATATATGCGCTTTCTTCTGCGGATGGAGAAGTTGGCGGTGCGAGAGCTTGGTCTCGAGCCGGAAGTCCTCCGCCAAAGCGGGTGGTATGAAATGCAGTCTGTTTATGCTCTTCCATAATCTCAAGTTTTGATTTGTCTCCAAAGATGGAGAAATCAAATGCGTCATAATAGTTGAGAAATTCGCCATCAAACTGAACGTCTAGTGAGGCGCCTATATTGGGAAGACCTTTCGCTAGCCACCAATCTCTCACTTCGGCCTTAAATCTATTAGGGTCCTTCAGCCAGCGAGCGACGGTAATTCCGCAGCCCCGCGGCGCAATGAACATGTGACGTGATGGTAGCGGAAAGGCTTGGTTGAAAGGCGGAGATTTTTTGAAGGAATGGAAAATTATCTTGGCCACTTCCGTTCGGATATCTCCGGGTGTGAGTGGGTGGTCATAGTGCTTGCATTGATAGCTATGCCATTCCCCGTTGAAGTCTTCCGGCTTGGTGAAGGCGACAACGTCAAGTCCGAGGTCGCCTGGCCCAGAGTACCTTCTGACCGACTGATATTCGCCAGTACTTTTATGATAATACAGCCATTCCTCGGTAAACTCCTCCCACTCATCTGGGGAGTAGATTTCGATAATCCTGGTTGGAGGTATAGGAATGCCAGCAGTGACCTGCGCGGCCGCTGGTATGCTTTTCGCAGTCTTCGGTTTGACCCAGCCCCCTGAATTCCGGCCATGATTTTGCAGACTCTCTCGATTAGAGAGGATGACACATGCGCAAGAGCAGATTTTCAGACGAGCAG
>NZ_JBNNJJ010000023.1:0-36164 GCF_050269995.1 Hyphomonas sp. NPDC076881
TTCGACTTCTTCATCTGTCATCCTCGCTCGGCAGCCCACATGCTAAACGAGAATTTTCCCAAATCGAATGGTCCAGTTTGCCGGAAGCAGGTCACCAGGCTTCCGGATCAGAAAAACGATCATCTAGTTTATATTGATTTCGTAGAAGCTGCGCCTTGGAACCGAAGGGAAATTCTTGGCGAGCTGCCTAAGTTTTCGGGGGCCGGATCTATCCTTATTCGAGCTGCAATCGAGTACAGTAAAGTCGAAGGCTTCAAAGGCAGGATCGGCCTGCATTCATTGCCTCAGGCTAACGACTTTTACGCGAACAGAGTTCGCATGACCGACTTGGGGCAAGACTCAAATTATCAAAACCTTCGCTACTTCGAAATGACCCCCGAACAGGCTGAAGCGTTTATAAGGGAAGGGAAGTGACATGAAATTCGCTATCTCGCGAGAATGGTGTGCTGAAAAAGGTAAGGCGGAATCTGGCGCTGAAATTGGCGCCGGCCTGCTCGGCATTGACCCTTTACTATCTGGGGGAGAGGGCCGTGTCTCAGTAATTGACGAGTCCCGAATAGCATTTGGTCGCTTTGTCCACCTCAACAGGAGGAAACTTAAGCTATCATTTGAGGCTTTGGCGCAGAAGGCAGATGTTGAAATTGCAGAACTCCTCAACATCGAACATGATGCCAGTTATGAACCTGAGCCGCGTACGATCTATCAATTGGCGACAGTTTTCAAAGTAGATCAGAAAAAGCTCATGCAGCTATCGGGGTTGGCAAAACCAAAGAGTTCCAAGTTTATAGAAGAAGCTGTGCGCTTTGCTGCGCGCTCTGAAGCGCTTCAGGATTTAAACGATCAGGAGCTTGCAGCGCTTGAAGCCATAGTTGCTGTATTGAGTGAAAGGCAGACTTGAACTAATTGGTGGGGGTACGGACCGTTGGTAAAAAACATCAACCTTAGACAAAAGACGGCCTCGGACATTGATAAATATATCGACCGCCTATTGCGAGATATTGGCGAGCCTGAGCCGCCGCTGAATCTGGATGTCGTTCGGGATTTTCTCAAGCTTGATCGTGGCTATTACTCAATAAAAGATCCCGGCCTCCTTCAAGAGACGGTTCACAAGCTTCGGGTTGGCGCGAAACAGGTGATTATGCGTCCAGCATTGCTGGTCGAAGCTGTCAGAAAATTCAATCTTCGCGCGCTCTACATTCCAGACCAGAAACGCATTCTGTTGGATAAATCACAGCCTGCCTTGAAACACCGATGGAACGAGGCTCACGAAATCGGACATAGTTTGTTGCCTTGGCACGAAGGTGCCATGCTTGGGGATGACGATACGACGCTCATTCCCACCTGCCACGAGAAGCTGGAGAACGAGGCCAATTTCGCCGCCGCGAAACTGCTGTTCTTGCGCGAGAGGTTCGTTAAGGAAGCGAAAGCGATAACGCCGTCAATTGATGCACTCAAGATGCTTTCGAAGAAGTTCGGCAATACAAATACGTCGACGCTGTGGCGGTGCGTTGAAGTATGGGGAGATGAAACTCCAGTTCTTGGACTTGTGACGGACCATCCGGTAGTGCGCCACAGAAAGGCTGACTTCGACTCAACGGCTCCATGTCGCCATTTTATTCAGTCAACATCTTTCGCTGCACAATTTTCCAAATTGAAAGAGACAGCTGTTTTTGACAAAATCGTTGCATATGCTCGCGGCGGGAAGGGCGGCCCACTTGGTGGCGCAGATGTACTGCTTCATGACGATAACGGAGATGCTCACCTCTTCGAATTCGAAAGCTTTTCCTTCCACCACCAGACACTAACAATCTGCATCTATCGATGCGCAAGAGCGACGGTAGTAGCTCAGTCTCTCTTTCGTCGTTGATTATAGAAGCATTCGCCTTCCGAATTCTGATCAGTGATCGTCAGCCAATAAAGCTGGTGTCTGCACCTCTTCATAGATATTGGCCTCGATTGCGGCGGCGGGAACACATTTATCGATGTGTTCAGCAATAAATTCCCTCCCTATGCGGTATAATATCTTCATGCTTCTCGCCATAGGCGAGGCGGGAATCAAAAAAATTCGGGCAATTTATCTCACTCCAGCAAACACCATCCAATTCAGTGCAGTCAGGGACATACGCCGGGCGCTGTGAAAAGCGACGGCCTCTATTTTCCACCTTTTCAAGCAGAAGAATCCATGATCGGTTGATACAAATTCAACCGTGAAAGGAGCTTTGGCTGCTATGTCAGAACCGATCCAAGCGCCCTCTCTGGAGCATATTCTGGAGAACAATCCCGGCTGGCTGGAGGAGGCCATCGATACGCCTGCGGTCGCAGAAATCACCGGGCTATCCATCCGAACCCTGAACACATGGCGCTGCCGGGGTGGCGGGCCGCGCTTTCTTAAGCTGGGCCGTTCGGTGCGCTATCGCCGTCGTGCCGTCCTCGAATGGCTTTCCGAGCGTGAGGCGCCTTACATCGACACAGACGGGCGCATCCATGGCTGACGCGACACGCCCCCTTTCTGTCCGCCTGCCCGACGCCGACCATATGCCCGGAGACATCCGGCTGCTCGCCCCGCAGGACGAACGCTCGGCCGCTTGGGCAGTGGCGCAGGATTGCACGTCCCGTCAGGACGCGCGCGAGCTGGCCGCACGGTTCATTCCGAAGAGTGACGATCCGATGTGGTCAGAAGCGGCCCGCTCGCTGCTCGTCGCCTGCATCGTCAGCCTTCAGGCCGAGAAGCCGGGCACATGGACATGGGCTGATCTCTATGACCGCACCCTGCTTAAGCCCGAAGAGCTGCAGGCCCTTGCCGAGAGATACTATCCCGCCGCCAGCCAGCTGATGGCAGACCCTTCCAGCAAGACGGCCATGAGCATCCTGACGACATTCAAGGCGCACCTGCCGACGATTGAGGCGCTGGCCGATGCCTGGGGCCGGGAGGAGGCTGAAGCTTTCTCGGTAGCCCGCTGGCTCAACAAGGGGCAGGGGACCGGCCCGGTTATCCTGCAGCGCGACGGGCGCTATCCGGAACTGTCGAATGCGTGGATCAGCAGCCTGATCGGGCTGATGGCGTCGCACATCGGTAGCCCGTCTTTCCCGGAGAGCCGGGAGCGCCGCGTCTGGCTGTTCCTTGATGAGTTTCCCCAGCTGGAGCGGATGGAGGATTTCTCCACCCTGCTCGACCTTGGCCGCTCCAAGGGCATCTGCATCGTGCTGGCTGCGCAGGACACCTCCCAGATCCGCGCCCGGTATGGCCGGGATCAACTGCTATCCCCATCTGGTCGACGGCTATCCACAATACGTCTTCGGCAGAGCCCGCACACCGCAGGACGAATTCCAAGGCGTTGAGCCGCTTATACAGGGTCCGGCTATCATTTGCCCCGCCGTCAGCGAGGGTCAGGTCCACCAGGGCTCGTGCTGCTGTCAGCGCGCCTTCCAGATCAATGAGCGCACTTTCTGCGTCATCGCTGACATCCCCCAGCGTCCGGCGTCGCTCAGTTCCGTGTTCGGAAGCTGCCGGTTTCATTTTCCCCATCGAACTCTCCCTCAGAAAGAAATCCGCTTTGGAGCGTGCATAGGACTGCAGATCGCCACGTCTTGCGGTTCTACATGGCGCCCGGATTGAATACCCAGCAGATGACAAGCAGCGCTCACGCAGAACATGGGCAGCGCGACCAGAATCTGTTACGGATGGAATTGCACTTTCTGGGTAATCCATCATCGAGAAGGTGTCAAACTAAAAAGTGCTGTAAAATACACAAAAAGTGCTATTATGATTTCTGCGCAACTCCGAGCTGCCCGGGCCATGTTGAACTGGAGCCAGGCCGACTTGGCCGGGGAGGCGGGGCTTTCTGTCGAAACAATCAAACGGCTCGAAAGAATGACAGGGACTTTAGATGCGACCAAGGTGTCTACCCTGACGTCGATCATCGACGCCTTTGCCGGGGCGGGTATTGAGTTCACGAATGGCGGAGCGCCCGGCGTTCGACTTCGACAGAAATGATCCGGCCTTATACTTCGTTGGATCTGCCTGAGCTGAGCCTCCTACGGCAAGGCAAGGGCAACTGATCTGACATGCGCGGAAGTTCGGCTTCCGTCCCGACGCTGTAGAATCATTCGCTCACCAAAGAGCCGAAACCCGAAAAATCGAGAGACAATTGCCGTCAGCGATTATGGGATTGCTGCACCGGTTTTTCCTCGTTTCCGAAAAATGGTGCGGACACGGTGCGGACACGGCCGATCTTAAAAATCACAGGATCTCGTAAGTCCTTGATTTTATGGCGCACCCAAGAGGATTTGAACCTCTGACCTTTGCCTTCGGAGGGCAACGCTCTATCCAGCTGAGCTATGGGTGCAGGCCGAGCCCGGTGTTTATGCGAAGCTGGGAGGCTGTGCAACCGGCTTTGCCTGATGCCGGGCATAGACGGGCAGGGCGGGGGCTCTCTATGGTGCTGGAAATTGCAGATGACCTGATTTGAAAGGTTCCCTTGGCCATGAAGTTGCCTCTTGCCCGATCCCTGCTTGCCGGTTGCGCCGCGCTTCTTCTGGCCGCTTGCCAGCCTGCGGACACGGAAGACACGGCAGCAGCAGGGGGCGGCGCGGTTGCAGCGGAAGCCTGCGATGTGTCCCGGCGGGCTGAGCTGCGCCAACTTCGGCCGGCGCTGGAAGCGGCGGCCCTGGAGGCGGCAAGCGCCAGCCGGGGCGGTGGTTCCCCGGCGCTCTGGACGCTGCGCGACGAGGACACGACCATCCATCTGCTGGGCACGGTTCATCTCTTGCGCCCCGAACTTGACTGGATGTCACCCGAGATCGAAGCCGCCATCGCCAGTGCCGACACAGTGGTGTTCGAAGCGGATACG
Source organism: Hyphomonas sp. NPDC076881 (assembly GCF_050269995.1). NCBI lineage: Bacteria > Pseudomonadati > Pseudomonadota > Alphaproteobacteria > Hyphomonadales > Hyphomonadaceae > Hyphomonas > Hyphomonas sp. NPDC076881. The sequence goes on from NZ_JBNNJJ010000023.1 coordinate 4,851, forward strand.
ACCAGCCCCGAAGCCCAGCGCGAGCTGATGAAGTTTTACACGACGCAGGGCTTTTTCACCGACGGGGCGCAGCTGACCAACTTCCTTTCCGAAGGGGAGACGGAAGAGCTGAAGGCGGCGCTGGAGACGGTGGGCCTGCCGATCGAGGCCCTGCTGCCCCACCGGCCGTGGATGGCGGCGGTGAACATCTCGGTGACGCAGATGCTGGACGAGGGATTTGATCCGGAATCGGGCGTGGAGAAGGTGATCGAGCGCGCGGCCCTGGCGCATGGCGCAGGCTTTGCCTTCCTGGAAACGGTGGAACAGCAGCTCGGCGGCCTCGCGGGGCTCAGCTATTGCGACCAGGTCGATTTTCTGATGGCGACGGTGGATGGCGTTGGCGAGGGGACAGCGGCTCTGGACCTGCTGGTGGACGAATGGGCGGACGGCGATGTGACCGGCATCGGCGTCCTGATGGCCAATCCCGAGATGCTGGGATCGCAGCCGATCTATGATGTGATGATGACTGACCGCAATGCGCTCTGGGTGCCGCAGATTACGGCGATGCTGGAGGAGCCGGGAACGGTTCTGGTGGCGGTCGGCGCCGGCCATCTTGCCGGAAAAGACAGCGTGATCGAGATGCTGCGCAGTGAGGGCTACACGGTCGAAGGGCCGTAAGGCGCACAGCTTTTTCAGTCTGCTGCGCGCCGGAGGGCGAGGAGGGCCTGCTCCAGGATGCCTTCGCTGGCGGCGCAGACGATCTGGCCGCCCAGCGCCGGGGTTTCGCCGCGCCAGTTGGCGGCAATTCCGCCAGCCCCGCGGACAACCGGGATCAGGGCGGCCACATCCCACGCCTTGAGACAGGACTCGGCGACGAGATCCAGCGTGCCCCCGGCGACGCGGGCATAGGCATAGGCGTCGAGGCCATAGCGGGTGATGCGGGCGGTGGCGCGCAGATGGTTCCAGGCGCCTTGCTCGGGCGGCGTGAAGATGAAGGGGTCTGTGGTGGCGATGGTCGCCGTGCGCAGGTCGCCATTACCGGAGACGCGGATGGGAAGGGCGCCTGAAGCGGTTTCCATCACGGCGCTGCCGGGCCAGCCGATATAGCGCTCACCGATAACGGGCTGATCAATGACGCCGATGACCGGCACGCCCTCGGGGTTCACCAGGGCGATCAGCGTGGTCCAGACCGGGAGGCCGCCAACAAAGGCGCGGGTGCCGTCGATCGGGTCGAAATACCAGCGCCAGCCGCTGGTCGAATCTGTGTCTGGAAATTCTTCCCCGGTGACGCCGTCTGCCGGGCGCTCCTGCGAAATGATGGCGCGCATCGCCAGTTCGGCGGCGCGGTCTGCTTCAGTGACGGGGTCAAAGCCGGATTTTGCGGTGCCGGATTTATGGTCGACGCCGTTCAGGTTCCGGAAGTGCGGGCGGATCGCGGCCCAGGCCGCATCGGCAAGCCGGCGGGCCAGGGCAATGTCATCAGCGATAATGCGGGTGTCGGTCATGGGCGAGGCGATGCCTCGCCCATGAGATCAGGTCAAGCGGCGCCGGTGCTGGAGGTGTCCTGCTCGAGGGCTTTGGCAAGCTCCAGCAGGCGGCGGCGGGGGCGTTCGCTGAGGCGGTAATAGGCGCGCACCAGTTCCAGGGTCTCTTTCTGGGAGAGAATGTCGCCTTCCATCTGCTCGGCATCATTGGCGGCGTTGGGAACAGCGCCCGGTACGGCCATGCCATCAAAGAAATACTGGACGGAAACGTTCATCGCCCGTGCCAGATCATAGAGGCGCGAGGCGGTGATGCGGTTTGCCCCGCACTCATATTTCTGGATTTGCTGGAAGCGCACGCCTACCTGGGACGCCAGATCCTGCTGTGTCATGCCAAGCAGGCGGCGGCGGCGGCGCAGGCGTTTGCCAACGTGCAGGTCTGTTTCGTCAGCCATGATCCCTCTCCATTCTGGTGCGGGACCGCCAATCAGTCCCAAAACAGGATATTCGCGCAGTTTCTACGCAATTGCCGTGCCGGAGCCGGGAAACTGCCCGAAGATTGGGCATGTGCAGGGGGTGGGGCAGGGTGCGGCGAATAGGTTCTTGGTCGTTTGTGCATCGCAACATAGATTGGTCTTGCACTTCGGTGCAGACGCCTCTGGCGTTTCCTCCCTTTGACTTCGGCCGCGCCTGTTGGCGCGGCCTTTTTTCTTTTAAAACAAGGGAGTGTCAGCGGATTGAGAGCTGCCGGATGGCCTCGACCATCTCCATGATGGCGGCATCCATGATGGGCCGGAGGCGGGCAAAGCCGCTGGACCGGGTGATCGCCTGCTCATCCATGTAGAGGCCGCGATTGATTTCGATCTGGATGGCGTGAATGCCCCGTTTCGGGCGGCCATAGCGCCGGGTGGTGTAGCCGCCGGCATAGGGCGCGTTGCGCGCGACGGTGAGGCCGTGATTGCGGAAAACCCGTTCCAGCCGGTTGACCAGGCGGGGATCGCTGCTCGACCCGAACCGGTCGCCCAGGACAATATCGGTCAGGTTACGCCGTCCCGGCTGCACCGAAGGCATGGAGTGACAGTCCACCAGCAGCGCCCGGCCATGCAAGGCGCGCTGGGCGTCCAGCAGGCTCGCCAACTGGCCATGATAGACGTCATGCACCCCGGCAAGGCGCTGCTCGCCCTCGGCCTTTGACAGGAGGCGGCCATAGATCGCCTCTCCCCGGGCGCCGACCTTGGGCAGGCAGCCGAGGCCCGCTTCCACCCGCGGCGTCGGCAGGGCGCAGGCACGGGGTGGGCCGTCATGGAACATGGCGGGGTCCAGCTCGTGAGGGTCGCGGTTGAGATCGACAACGGAACGCCCGAACCGGGCCGCGAGCAGATGCGCCCCGTGCCGGGGGGCATTGGCAAACAGCTCGTCGACAAAAGCATCTTCGGTCCGGCGCACGTCCATCAGGGGCACGCAGAGCGCCGAGACCATGGTTTCCGGATAAAGATTGCCCGAATGCGGGCTGGCAAAAACGATGGGGGCCACCCCTGCTGCGGGCGCCGACAGCACAAAGGGCGCGTCGAGCCCGTTCGGGCCGGCGGGCATTCCTTCATAAATCCTTAAGGCGGGCGACGTATCCGGCATCAGCGCAATGGTTTGACAATCGTTCGCAAGGTCAAGGCCTTTCAGCGCTTGCGTGTGGCGTCAGTCTTGCAAGCCTTCGTGTTCATCGCCGATTTACCATCGGTGGGCTTAATGTGTTAATTATGTGAGTCGCATCACAGGGGACCCTGCGTGACAAAAATCCTGCTTGCTGAAGACGATGATTCGATGCGCACTTTCCTGGCTTCAGCGCTGCGGCGCGCCGGGCATGATGTGCAGGATTATGCGGACGGCGAAACGGCGCTTCAGGCGCTTGAGCGCGAAGTGTTCGACCTGTTGCTCACCGACATCGTGATGCCGGGGCTCGACGGGATCGAACTGGCCCGCCGCGGCGCGGAACTGGACCCGGCGATGAAGATTGTTTTCATTACCGGCTTTGCTGCTGTGGCGCTGTCTTCGGGCTCGCCCACGCCGGCGGGCGCCAAGGTTCTCTCCAAGCCCTTCCACCTTCGCGAAATCGTCGAAGAGGTGGACAAGGTGATGGCGGCCTGAGGCAGGCCTCAGCTATCAGCTGTACATCTCGCATAAAGGCCGCTTGACGCGCCAGCGCGGATTGTCCATTACGCCTCTTCTTCCGGCGCGGGCCTTTTGGGCCAGGCGGCGAAAGGGCGGTTAGCTCAGCGGTAGAGCACTACGTTGACATCGTAGGGGTCACAAGTTCGAACCTTGTACCGCCCACCATTCATCTCCTTCTTCAACATCGGAGCGTGTGCCGGGCTTTCTGAAAAGGCGCCGCAATAGGCCCGAATGGCCATATTTCAATATTCGATATTTGCCGTTTTTCGATAAATATTTCTTGCGTGGCGAAGCCGCTTTGCTACCTTTCCGTCACGTCCGCAGTCCTGCGGGAAACATCGGAGGCGTGAGCTAATGGCGCAGACAACGAGCCCCTCGGCACTTCAGTATCTCGACAAGGCAATGGGCGGGCTGAAACAGCTCGGACTGGTGCCGGACAGTTCGAAGAATGGCGCGGCACCCATTGTGGCGCTGCTGGAGCAGATTGCCCATCTCGAACCGGAAAAGGTGGCCGCCATCGCCCGCACGCTGGATCAGGCGAGCCTCTTCAATGATGTGGTGCGCGAACAGGTGGCCGGGATCACCATTGGCGAGCGCTATCAGGGCATCACCACGGCCTTCAATACCATCCGGGATGACGCGAAGTCTCTCGTAGACCAGTATGCGGACGGCAAGATCTCCACCATGGAGCGTGTTTCGAATGTCTGGATGAAAATGACGCGCGGCGACATCGCTGCCCGCTTCGGCAAGATCAAGGATCTTTATCTGGAGGTTCAGGACGAGTCCGCCAACCAGATCGACCGGGAACGGAAGATCCTGGAGGCCTATCTCGATTTCCGCGGCGCGATGAAACAGTCCGAAGTGCTGGCGCTGGAAGTGCTCAAAGCGGCTGAGGCGGAGCTGGAAGCCGCCAAGGCGAAGGTGGGGGAGGCGGTGGCCGCCGTCGCAGCCTATTCCGGCGAGGACCCGGCCGAGCGCGCCCGCTTCGAACTCGCCCGTGACGAGCAGCTGCGCCTGCTGCAGGCGGAGGAGAAGCGCTATCAGGTGGCCAAGGATCTCTCCGACAATATCACAATCGGCTACAACACGTCTGAAGTGATCATGGCGCGGCTTGTTCAGACGACGAGCGCGAAGGAGCGGGTGTATGCGCAGTCCGTCAGCTTCTTCTCCACCAATGAGATCGTGCTGACGGCGCTGACCGCAAGCTTCACTGGCATGCATGGCCTGCACGAATCCACCCAGACGCTGGAAGCGATGAAGAAGGGTGTGGACCAGAGCCTGGAAGTGCTGGCCGATATTGGCGGGCAGATCCAGGAAGCGGCGGTGAAAGCGGGCTATGGGCCCACGGTTTCGGCTGCCTCGGTCAAGATGCTGGTGGAGAGTGTGGTTTCCTATCAGGAGCGTACACAGACGATCATTGCGGAAATGCGCAAGCTTGCCACTCAGAACTCTGAGGAAATCCGGGAGGCGGTGGAGGATGGCAAGCGGCGCCTGACGAAACTGGTTGAGGAGGGCGCGACCCTCGCGTTGCTTCCCAAGCCGTGAGCCAGCCCGCCGCCCCTCCGGCAAAAGACACGAGCAAGCTCGACGATGTCCTTCTCGCAATGGATGTCGTCGATACGCTGCGCCACCGGGAACAGCTTGTCCTCAGCGAACTCGATGCCGGGGCGCGGGAAGCGGCGTTGCTCACCCGGCTGAAGGAAATCTATGCGGCCCAGGGCATTGATGTGCCGGAGAGCATCCTGAAGGAAGGCGTGAAGGCGCTGGAAGAGCGCCGCTTCCAGTATGAGCCGCCCAAGCCGTCGCTATCGGTTACGCTGGCGAAAATCTATATCGCCCGTGGCCGGTGGATGAGGCCGGCTGTGCTGGCGGTGATCGCGGCAGGGTCGCTGGGCGCTGCCTGGCATCTGGGCGTGGCGGTGCCTGAGCGGCAAAGGGCAGAAGCGGCACGGATCGAGATTGCCGATACGCTTCCCTCCGAGATCGGACGGCTGCATGACGCTGTGACGCGCGTGGCGCTGGAAGACGCTGCGCGGCTCAAGGCAGATGCTTTCAGGGCGGAAGGCGAGCGGGCGATTGCCGCGAGCGATGTGAAGGCCGCCCGCGCCGCGCGGGACGCTCTGGCGTTGCTGCAGCAGGATGTGTCGGCGGTTTATGAGGTGCGGGTGGTCTATGGGCCAGGCGAGGCGCGTTCCGGCGTTTTCCGTATTCCCGAAGATGTGCCTGGCGGGCGGAATTATTACCTGATCGTGGAAGCCGTCGACCCGAACGGCGTGCTGGTTCAGGTGCCGGTGACCAGTGAGGAAGATCGCCGCTCGGCCCGCGTCACCCGCTGGGGCCAGCGGGTGACGGAGGCCGTATTCCAGTCGGTGGCAGACGACAAAGGCGATGACCAGATCATCCAGAACGCCGTTATCGGACGGAAATCGGCAGGGTATCTCTCACCGGAGTTTACCGTAGAGACGCCGGGCGGGGCCATTCTGGAATGGTGACGGGATGAGCAAGACATTCAATGGCCGCGACGCGCTCGCAGAGATCGACACGCTGGTTGCCCGCACCCGCCAGTCGCTGGCCGAGGCATTGTCGGCTGCCGATGCTGCAGAGGCCCGCCGGGCGGCTATTCAACGGGAGCAGGCCGGCGCCTATGCCGCCCTGGCGCAGCTGAGGTTCAGCTATGCGCAGGCCGGGAATGGCGGCGTCTCTTCCCTTGAGAAGGTGGCTGCCTCCACGAGCGACATTGCCGAGCGCCATGCGGCTTTCGTGGAGCGGGAGCGCGCGGCGCTGGAAGCGGCAGCGGCGGCGCTGAATGCCAAGGAGGCGGCGCGCGCCGATCTCGCGGCGGCCCACGACGCGGCCATTGATGCGTTTGAAGCGCGGGTCGCCGAGGCCGAGGCGCGGCTGAAACAGAGCAATGAATATGCTGTGCTGACCGGCGCTGCCGAAGAGGCGCGCGCGATGACGGGGCGCGCGGCGGAGAAGCTGGAAATCGCGCGGGCAGACCGGGAAGAGAAGGGGCGGCCCTACCGGGATGACAAACTCTTCAGCTATCTCTGGGCCCGGAAGTTCCGGTCCCCAGATTACAGGGCGCCGCTTCTGATCCGGATGCTGGACGGCTGGGTGGCAGGGCTCTGCCGGTATGATCAGGCCTTCCTCAATTATCAGCGTCTGACCGAGCTGCCCGAGCGCATTGCAGAACATGCCGCCTATATGGCCCGGCTGGCGGAAGAGGCTGAGGCAAAGCTGGTCGAGGCGGAGGCCGCCGCGATGGTTACGGCGGGCACGGGCGCACTGAAGGCGGAGGCTGAGAATATCCGCGCCGCCATCGAGGCCTGCGACGCGGAGATTGCTGAGGCCGAAGCGCGCTACCGGGAAACAGCAGAGCGGCATGAGGCAGCCTTGCGGCAGGAGGTGGGCCCCGCCGTGGAGGCGCGCCAGATGCTGGAGGCTGAATTGCGCAAGGCGAGCTTTCCGGATCTGCGCGTGCTGGCGGCTGAAACAGCCGAGCTGGATGATGACCGGCTGGTGGACAACCTTGTTCGGTTGCGGGCCGAAGAGATGAACCTGGAGCTGGAGGCGGGCCGGGTAGCGGCGCGCCCCAGCGCCCTGCGGGATGAGCTGGGGCGGGTTGAAGCGCTGCGCCGGCAGTTCAAACAAGCCCGGTTTGACAGCCCCTATGCCGTCGTTTCCAAAGCCGCTTTCGAGGAAGTGATCGCCGATCTGGTGCGCGACAAGATTGATGTGCGCGGCGCGGTGCAGCGGCTGAGCCGGTCTGTGCGGCGGGCGGAGGCGCCGGCCCAGGCCCACCCCGATTTCGGGGGGCAGGGCCGCAGCCAGACGATTGGTTTGCCCGATGTGCTGGGGGGCGTGATCGGCGGCGTTCTGGGCGAAGTGCTGGAGGAAGTGATCCGCGAGACCACCCGCGGCGGGGGGGACTACGGATCGGGCCCGATCTTTCCGGGGCCGCCGAAACGCCCCTCGCGGCCCTCGCGCAGTGGCGGGCGTTCTTTCCCCTCCGGTGGAAGCCGGCGCGGGGGCGGGGGCTTCAAGACGGGCGGCGGTTTCTGAAGGATATCAGAGCCCGAGCTGCCCCTTGGCGAGGATCCCGCGCTGGATTTCGTTGGAGCCGGCATAGATCGATCCGGCGCGGTCGTTGAGATACTTGGCCGAGACAGTGACGGCGCTTTCCGGGCCCACAACCTGGACATCTTCGGACACATCCGGACAATTCGGGACCAGAACCGGACCGCCGGGGCACGTATGCTGCGGCTGGAAGGGCGCGACATGGACCCCGGCCAGTTCGATGGCGAGTTCGGTGAGGTGCTGGCTGAGTTCGGTGCCGCGGATCTTCATCATCGAGGCCTTGAGGCCGGGCGTGCCGCCGCCGGCCAGCTCTGCCATCTGCTGGAGTTCAGCAGCCTCGAGGGCGAGGATTTCTGCCTCTGCCAGCGACAACTTGCGGGCCAAGCCAGGTTCCAGCAGGCCCTCTTCCGCCGCGGCGGCACGCAGCGCGCGGACGCGGGCGAGCAGGCGGGGCCCGTAGGAGGAGCCACCGCGCTCAAACTCCAGCAGGTATTTGGCAACCGTCCAGCCATGGTTCACCTGGCCGACGACATTCGCCCTGGGCACGCGGACATCGGAAAAGAAGACCGCATTCTGAATATGCTCGCCCGAGAGCATCAGGATCGGATCGATGCGCACGCCCGGCGCATTCATGTCGATCAGCAGGAAGGTGATGCCCTGCTGCAGCTTGCCGGAACTGTCCGTCCGTACCAGGCAGAACATCATGTTCGCTTCATGGGCATGCGTGGTCCAGATCTTGGAGCCGTTGCAGAGGAAATCCTCGCCAGCCGGGACCGCTGACATGCTGAGGGCGGCAAGGTCCGAGCCGGCATGGGGCTCCGAATAGCCCTGGCACCAGAAGTCTTCGCCCGACAGGATGCGCGGCAGGTAATAGTCTTTCTGCGCCTTCGAGCCATGACCGATCAGGGCGGGGCCACACATGCCGATGCCCATGGGCGAGAGCGGCGGGGCGCCCGCGCGGGCCATTTCCACGTCATAGATATAGCGCTGGGCGGGCGTCCAGTCCGTGCCGCCATACTCGACCGGCCAGGAGGGCGCCGCCCAGCCCTGCTTCACCAGGATTGCCTGCCATTCCAGCGCCACTTCCTTCGTCGCATACACACTCGTCATCCGCCGGGCATAGGCGCGCAGCGACGGGGTGAGATGATCGGCAAGGAAATCCCGCACCTGCTGGCGGAAGACTTCTTCTTCGGGGGTGAAGGACAGGTTCATGCGGCGGCCTCCCTGGCCGTGGAGGAGATGCCGGCGGCCTCTACGAGGCGGCGGCGTTCGGATGCGGATTTCCAGACAAAGCTGCGGGGCAGGCCCAGGCGCTCGGCCGCCTGAGCGGCGGGCCCGTTGAGGTCTGGCGTGTGTTCGGCCACAGCGGCCATGCTTTTCACGGTGAGCCGCCCGAGGGCAGAAAGATCATACTCCTTGCCGAGCTGCAGTTTCTGCCGGACGGGGCGGGGCAGAATATCCACAGCGGCATGTACCAGCGCGCTCTGCAGGCCCTTGGGCACGCCGGGCGCGGCGCGTCCCGATTTCATGATATCCAGAAATTCGGTGTTGATCGGGTGAGGCTCGAACCGGGGCAGGAGATGGGCCATCATGCAATTGAAATGCTCCACCGAGCGCAGCGGGTGCTGGACGCCGTAGAGGCGGGCCACCGCTTCGCCTTCGGCGAAGAAGCGGTTCATCTCATCATCTGTCAGGGTTCGGACAAAGCGATGATAGGCGATCAGGAAGCCATAGGCGGCGGTGGCGCTGACCCAATCGAGCAGTTCGGGATCAAGGGCGCGGTAGGCCTCGCCCGACGGCGTTTCGCCGCTGACACGGACGTGCATGTTGGTAACGCCCTGAATGACACGCCGGGCCGCGCTGGCCGGGCCATAAGTGCCGACCATGGCGGCAATGCCGGTGCGTTTGGAGCGGCCGATGGGGTCTGTCTTGAAAACCGAATGGTCCCAGACGCCGGAGCGGATGCGGGCGTCGGCAAATTCCAGCAGCACGGCGCAAATGCCGCCAATGGCGAGCGCCACGGGATTCTTGAAGACCTGCCATGTAACCGAATCCGGCGGAACAAGAGCCGGTTCACCGGGTGGGGTGGTATAGTCCACCTTCCAGCCGAGATAGGATTTCGGATCGCTCATCGTCTCCTCCCCAGGAGTTTGTGACAGGCATATCGCAGGGCAGATCGCGTCAAAAGACGCGACGCTGCGTCAGCAGGCATCCTAGGGGCGGCCGGCCGGGGGAAAACCTATTACAAATGATAGGCTGCCGGGCCGGTCTTTCCGGCGTTTCAGTTGGCCGCCAGTGCCATGTTGCGGACGTCATCATTCATCGTGGCAAGCTTCACGCTGACAAGATAGGCTTTCCCGGATTCCATATTGGCGAGGATCAGGCCGGCCTGATCGGATGCCATCAGGCGCAGGAAACCGGCGGCAAAACCGGGGTCCATCTGGTTGAAGATCTGCGCCGCCTGATCGGGCTTCATTGCGCTGTACATGCGGGCGAGATGGTCGATGTCCTTGTCGGAGCTGACCTGCATTTCCTGCCAGCGGGCTTCGAGCGTTTCCTGCAGAACCTTCAGTTCAGCGGTCTGCTGCTGAAGCTGGTTCTCCCAGGTCTGAAGTTCGATCTTCTGCTGCCTGATTTCCTCGCGCTCGGATTCAAACAACCATTGATCCTCTTCGAGCAGCGAGGCGGATTCGGAGGAAAAGCACACCTGGCTCAGGTTGCTGGAGCTGGCAACGGCCGGCTGGGGCGCGGGCGCCGCTTTCGGCACTGACGGGGCAGAGGCCGCGTTCGCGCCCGTAGCCGGCGCCTGCTCTGCGAAGGCGAGCGCATCGGGCAGGAAGCGGGTGGCGCCCCCTATCGTGAAGAGGACACCGAGGGTGAGCAGGACGTTCGAGCGGTTGTGCATGGGCATAACTCTTTTCGATCAGGCCGATTTAGCTCGGGGTGGCGGGCTGGTGATGTCTGCTTCGCCCGCTTCGCTCATGGCGCGCATCTGGCGCATCAGTGTGGTCATCTCGACGATACGGGCGCGGGACTGGTCGAGCACATCGCGCATCAGCACGTTAAGCTCGGTCTGGGCGGCATGAACCTGGTTGGTCACATGGGTCTGCGACCGCTCCATCGTCATGATCGTGTCTTCCAGGCGTTTGCACATCTTCTCGCCGTCATTGATCAGATGCGCGAGGCGGGTGGCCATGCTTTCGACGCGGGTGCGGGTGTCATGGGTGGCCTGGGACATGGCGGAGACCGAGTTCGTCATCGCCGTGATGGTGGCGCCGAGCCCATCCTTCGTATCCTGCAGCGCCCGCAGGCGCTTGGAGAGGACAAAACAGTACACGCAGGCCGCGAAGGACACGAGGAAGATCGCGACGTCCGTGGGCTGAATGCTGCCTATGATGCTCTGGATGTCCATGGCGCTACCTCAGCAGGAACTCTGTGATCAGCACACCGCTCGAGGCTGCGCTGCCGACCACCAGTTCAGAGCGGCGCGCAAGCTGTTCCCGCAAATGCGGGTAAAAGCCGGGATCTTCCAGATCCGACAGTTCGATCGAGCGGAGATAGTTGTTGAATGCATCAATCAGCATCGGCTCGGCCTGTTTGACCTTGGCGGCGTTGTCCTTGCCGGTGACGATGGTGACGTTGAGTTTCAGGTAGCGGGTGGCGGGCGCGCTGCCGATGGTGATGAGGATTTCCTTCATCTCCACATAAACCTGATCCTGAGCGAGCGGCTTGATAGCCGGCGCAGCCGCACCCTCCGCTGCCGGAGGGCAGGGGGCCGCAGGCGGAGGAGCAGGCGGAGTCAGGAAGTAGAACAGGCCGAAAGAGCTGGCCAGAGAGGCGGCCGCAACAATCGCCAGCCCGGCAATACCGCCGCCGGACTTCTTCCCGGATTCTGTCTGCCCCGATTCATTCGTGTCGGGTTTCTTAGCCATCTAGCGCCCATGTTATCTTGTCAGGCAGGTTCCTAATGACTGATCCGGGGTAAAGATAACCTTAACGATTTGGCGCCAAATATTAATCATTACAGCTGACTCGCAAGCTGCTTGGGGCCGAAGCATTCATGAAATTCCTTGAGACTCTCAAAGCCCTGCCCCCGTCGCGGCAGCTGATTCTGGCGGCCGCGATGGCCGGGATCATCGCCGCCATGGCGTTCCTGGTTCAGGGGGCGACCCGTGATCCGATGACCCTGCTCTATTCGGGCCTGGAGCCGGCCCATGCCGGGGACATTATCAAGCAGCTGGAACAGTCCGGAACTCCCTATGAAATCAAGGGAGAAGCGATCTTTGTGCCGCAGGGCAAGCGGGATGCCATCCGTTTCGATCTTGCCCAGCAGGGACTGCCGCGCCCCTCCGTGCAGGGGTATGAACTGCTCGACCAGGTGAACGGGTTTTCGGTCACTTCGGAGATGTACAACGCGGCCTACTGGCGCGCCAAGGAAGGGGAGCTTACGCGGACCATCCTGGCGATTCCCGGGGTCACATCCGCGCGCGTCCATATCGGCGCGAATCTGCGTTCCGGTTTCGCGCGGTCCCAGCCCCATCAGACCGCTTCGGTAACCTTGACGACGGCGCGGGACATGACGTCCGGCCAGGCAGAGGCGATCCAGTATATGGTGGCGCTGGCCGTGGCGGGGCTGAATGCAGAAGATGTCGCCGTGATCGATCCGGTGAAGGGTATTCTGGCTGGCCCGAAGGCCAACCGGACCGAAGAACCCGCTGTTGCGGCTGCGACCCAGGCAAGCCTGCTGGAGCAAAAGATCCTCAGCCTGCTGGAGCCACGGGTTGGCATGGGCAATGCGCGCGTTTCGGCAACCGTGGATGTCAGCCGCCAGCGCCAGCGCACTTCGGCCGTGACGTTTGATCCCAATTCCAGGGTTATCCGTAACCGGACGACCAATGACACCAGCGGGTCAAGCGGCGGGGCAGGCGGCGGCATGACGGTGGCCAGCAATCTGCCCCAGGGCAATACCGGGTCCGGGGGCACGTCGACCAACAAGAATTCGACCGAGACGGTTTCCTACGAAATCAACGAAACGCGCACGGAAGTGGAAACACTGCCGGGCGAAATCCAAAAAATCAGCATCGCCGTTCTCCTCAATGAGCAGGCGCTTGGCATTGATCCGGCGGCGGCAGATGCGGCCACGCGCCAGCAACAGATGGCGGCGGATTTCGAGAAGCTGGTCTCGTCGGCAGCAGGGCTCGACATGGCACGTGGTGACACGATCTCGGTCGAGCTGATGCCATTTCAGGCTGTGCCCGCAGACGATCTGGTTCAGGCGCCGGGCCTCTTCGAGCAGCTGATGGAGCGGTATTTCTGGTCTGGTCTGCAGGCGCTGTTGCTGGGGCTGGTGGTGATTGTGCTGGGGGTCGGTGTTGTTCGCCCCATGCTGGTTCAGAAGCCGAAGGAAGCGCTGGCGCCGGAAGGCATGGGTGCCGGAGCTGGCGCTGCAGGGGCGGCAGGCGCCGTGGCGGCGGCCGATGTGGAGGCCGATCCTTTCGCCTACCTCAAGGACTATGCCAGCGAGCGCCAGGAAGAGACGGCCGCGCTGCTGCAACAATGGCTTACCGAAGACCAGCAGCCGAGCCAGGCTGATCCCATTGCGGCAGCCTTTGACGCACGCAAGGTGGCCGTAAATGAGTGACGCGGTTTTCTCGCACCTGCCGAGGTTTGACACCGTAACCGGGCCCCGCCCGGCTGAATGGCTGCGCGCCATGACAGCGGGTGAACACGGCGCTGCTCCCCCGCCGGCGCCTTGCGAGGAAGCCGCCGCGCCGCCTGCCGCCGTGAAGGCAGAGCCGATTGCCGTTCGCCCCATCCCGCAGGAAACCGCCGCGCTGCAGGCAACAATCTCAAGCCTCGCGAAGGCAATCGAACAGATCGAGGCGGAAGCGCGGCAGCAGACAGTGGATACTGTGCGCGCCATTGCCGGCCAGCTTTTCCCCGAGCTGTCGCGGCGTTTCCTCGCCGAAGAGATTGGCCGCCATCTTCCGGGGCTTGTTCCGGCAGCGGCGCCAAAGGTGGACATTTACGCCGCGCCCGCCCTGGCGGCGCAACTGCAGGAGATAACCGGCCGGCATCCCAGTCTGGAGGGGCGCTGCAATGTCATTGCCAGGGAAGGGCGGGGCGATGGCCGCGCCGAGGTTTCCTGGCGCACGGGCGGGGCGACGTTTGATTTCGACAGTCTCCTGACGGCCTGCCTGAACGATCTTGGATCAACACATAAACAGAATACGGAGTACAAGTGATGGCAACTTCCGAAAAGGCGGTGCAGGAGTTTGACGGTCAGGACCGGCGCGACCCGTCTGGCCGCAATGCCTATCGCCGCTCTATCTTCAGCGTGCCGGTAACGGTGACCGTTTCGATCGGTCAGAAACGCCTCAGCGTGCAGGAAATCCTGGAGCTGCAGCCCGATTCGGTGATTGCGCTGATGTCCAAGGTGGATGATCCGGTGGACCTGTTCATCGATGACAAGCTGATTGCCAAAGGCGAACTGGTCGAAACAGATGAGGGCCAGATTGCGGTGAAGATCGTGGAGATCATCGAGAAGGCCGTAGAGGTGGAATGATCCGGCTCGTGGCCATCTACCGTATCCTGTTTCTGGCCGCCTTTGCGGCCTGCATAGCCTTTTCCGGCCATGCGCAGGAGGCGCCAGCGGCGCTGGATGGCCTGCTGAACCCTTCCGGTGACGGACAGCTTTCAAGCTCGGTTATCCAGCTTGTGCTGCTTGTGACGGTGCTGAGCCTTGTGCCTGGCATCGCGATGATGGTCACCTGCCTGCCTTTCATGGTGATTGTCTTCTCCTTCATGCGGCAGGCGATCGGCGTTCAACAAGCGCCGCCCAACATGATGATCATGGCGCTGGCGATGTTCCTCACCTTCTTCGTCATGGAGCCCGTCTTCATGCCGGCTTGGGAGAATGGCATTTCGCCCTATATGGAAGGCGTGCTGGACGAGCAGCAGGCCTGGACCCTGGCGACCGAACCCTTTCGGGCCTTCATGACCCAGCGCACCGATCCCGAAGCGCTGATGACGCTGGGCGACGCGGTCAACCGGCCGGTCGTTGAGGGTGAGCCGCCAGCCTTTTCGCTGCTGGCGACGGCGTTCATGCTGAGCGAGATCAAACATGCATTCCAGATCGGTTTTGTGATCTTTCTGCCCTTCATGGTGATTGATCTTGTGGTTGCTTCCGTCCTGATGGCGGTGGGCATGATGATGGTTCCGCCCACGGTTGTTTCCCTGCCGTTCAAGCTCGGCTTTTTTGTGCTGGCAGATGGCTGGCTGAAGATTACCGAAGCGGTGCTTAGAGGCTACGCGACATGAGCACAGTAACAAGACTGAACCGGCGCGGCGGCGGCGACGCGGCCCGCCCGGAGACATCCGGCCCGACGCTGACACAGGCGCAGCGCGCCGCCGTGATCATTGCGCTGCTGGGGGATACGGCGGCCAAACCGATCGTCAACAAGCTCGACGATGCTGCGCTGGCGCGGGTCGCGTCTTCGCTGGAAAGCGTAACCTATCTGTCGCGTGATGACCTGATTGCGGTGGTGATCGATTTCCTCACCCAGCTTCGCAAATCCTCCGGTGCCCTGAGGGGTGGGCCGGTCCGGGCGCGGGAAGTGATAAAGGGTGTTGTGGATTCCAACCGCATGAAGGCCATCTTCGGGGAAGATGCGCCGATAATGCAGTCCGCTCAGCCGGAAGAGGCCGGGGATGTCTGGACCCGTCTCAGCACCCGGGATGCCAAGCTCGTGGCGGGCTATCTCAACCGGCTTACGCCCAACATCATCGCGATCATCCTGCGCAAGCTGGATGCGTCGATCGCCTCCAATATCATCTGCCATCTGAAGGACGAGAAGCTGGGCCCCACCCTCGGGCAAATGGTTGAGGCCCCGAAACTGGATCCTGGAATCGATTCGGTGATCGAGAAGATGCTCGAAATGGAATTCCTCAACGCTCAGGGCGAAGAAGACGGGGCAGGGGGCGACGAAAGCCATCTTGAAACGATTGGCGAAGTGCTGAGCCTCATCCCGTCTGACAAGCGCGACAATCTCGTCGGCTTCCTGAAGGAGCGCTACGAGACCAAGCTGCCCATCATCCAGAAGGGGCTGTTCACGGTTGAGGGCCTGCCGGATCTTCTGCCCCGCAATGCAGTGCCGGTCGTGTTCCGCGAACTCGATCAGCAGACTGTGCTGCGGATCCTGGCGACCTTCCGGGGCGCCAATGAGGCTGTGGCAGAATATCTGTTGGGCAATATATCCTCCCGCATGGCCGATCAGTACCGGGAAGACCTGAAGGAGATCGCTGCCGCTACGCCCACCGAAGCGGAAGCCATCCAGCGGGAGTTCCTGACGACACTGATGGATATGCGCCGGCGCGGCGTAATTACCATCACCAAGCCTGGGGCGAAATAGACCGGAGTTCTCCGCTGACAGCAGAAAGGCCGGATGTGATGTCCGGCCTTTCTGTTTTCCGGGTGCGGGGAACGCTAGCGGATCACGAGATCGGCGTGAATGGCGCCGGCAGCTTTCATTGAGCGGATGATGTCCGCCATCTCCTGCGGGGACACGCCGAGCGCGTTGAGGCCGGAAATCAGCTGGGAGAGCGTCACATTTGGCTCCAGCATGGCGATGTTGTTGCTGCCTGTCTGGGTGATGGTGATTTCCGAGCGGGGCAGCACGATCGATTCGCCGCGGGCGAAGGGGTTGGGCTGCGAGGCGACCGGCGTTTCCCGGACCTTGATGGCGATATTGCCCTGCGCGATCGCCACGCGGGAGATGGTCACATCCTCGCCGAGCACGATAGTGCCGGATTTCTCGTCGATCACGATGCGGGCCGGTGTTGCAACCTGCACAGGCAGATTCTCGATGCTGGCGAGGAGGCGGGCGGGCGATTCGGAAATGCCGCGCAGGTCGAGTTCAATAGTGCCCGGATCGCGCATGGAGGCGAGCGGGATGCCCATGGCGGCGTTGATCGTGTCCTCGATGCGCGCTGCGGTGGTGAAGTCGGGTGAGCGCAAAGCAAGGGAAATCTGCTGATTGCGGTTGAAGTCGTAATTGACCTCCCGTTCGACCTTGGCGCCGTTGGGCACCGATCCGGTGGTGGGCGATCCGCGCGTTTCGCGCGCGCCCTGCGCCTTAACGTCAATACCGCTAACGATGATCGTACCCTGAGCAACGGCATAGATCTCATTATCGCCAGCTTTGAGCGGAGTGAGGATCAGGGTGCCGCCCTCAAGGCTGGTCGCGTCGCCGATGGAGGCGATGTTGACGTCGATGCTGGATCCGTTGCGTGCAAAGGGGGGCAGGGAGGCGGTGACGAGGACAGCGGCGACGTTTTTAGGCTTGATCTGTTCGCCCTGCACGTTGACGCCGAGGCGTTCCAGCATGTGGGTGAGGGAATCTTCCGTAAACGGCGAATTGCGGACCGTATCTCCCGTGCCATTGAGGCCCACGACGATGCCGTAGCCGACGAGATCGTTGTCCCGGACGCCCTGAACATCCACCACATCCCGGATGCGGGCCTGGGCGCTCGCCGGGGCCGTCATGAGGCAGGGGGATAAGGCGAGGGCGGCGGCGATCAGCCAGGAAGACCATTTCATCGGATTACCCCAGGAAGTTCAGGAGGCTAAGGTTCGACAGGCGGGAGGTGAGCACATAGGCTGCTTCCAGGCTTGCCTCGAGTTGTTTCAGCTCGGAGGCCGCATCATACTGATCGCGTCCGACCATGTTGTTGTAAACGCCATTGAGGATCGTCTGTTCAGTATCGAGAGTTTCCAGAGACTTGGTGACCCGTTCCTGAATGATGCCCACATCCGCGCGCAGGTTCACGAGCGCGGTTGTGCCAGAGATCAGCCGCTCGGCCCCGCTGCGTGCAATTTCCGGGTTCTGCTGGAAAAGCGCGAGATTATCCTCAGAGCCGCTGAGGGCCATGACGGCCAGGCCGGAGATCAACTCGACGAGGGCAGGGTCGGTGGCTGTCACGCTGTCAGGGTCGGTGGCAACAGAGGACCCCCGATAGATGCTGGTCTGCCATCCGCCGGTCGCAGAGTAGAAATAGTCATCGAGCTGCGCCTCGAAATCGGCCGCGTCGGTGGCGGTATTGGCGATCGTGCGGAGGTCGGCAAGAAGCTGGTCGGTCCCCGCGAAAGGCTGCGTGGCCGTTTCGTCGCCAGAGAACAGAAAACGGTCTCCATGGCGGCCATTGAGCGCTGTGAACACATCCGTAAGGGCAGCCTTTGCGTCACGCGCCACAACGCTCTGACCCTGATAGTCCTCCGTGCCAATGGCGCTCAGCATCTGGGTGGCGAGGCCGTCTACGCGGTCTTGAACGCCGCTCAGGCTTTTCTGGACGAGATCAAGACGGCCCTGGCGAACGCCGAGAAGGCTGCGCTGGTCTTCGATGTCGGTCAGAGCCTTCTTGCCGATCATGGCATCGCCAATACGCCCGCCAAGGTGTTTGGTGAGGTCGGCATACTGGCCCGTGACCGATTCTTCGGCAACCACAGTGGCCCGCGCGCGCATGTCGGCAATATTCTGCGTGAAGGAGGCTGAAACAATGCTGTTGGGAGGGATGACGCGCATAGGGATCAGATCTCCATCAGGACGCTGATCATATCACGCGCCACCTGGATAACCCGCGCATTGGCGGCATAGGCCTGCTCGATCAGCAAGAGGGATTCCATTTCCTGGTCGACATTCACGCCGGTCTGCGACTGCTCGGCTTCCACCAGCGTCAGATGCTGCGCCTGAGTGGAGGCGAGCACGGACTCGTGGTGAACACGCTTCTGGCCGACGACTGAGGAAAGCTGCGCGGCCAGGTCGCTTGCCGAGAAGGCGCCCTGAAGGCCGTTGGAGTTCGTTGATTTGATCTGGGTGAAGGCGTCAAACATCGCCGACAGGATTGCTGAATTGCCCGGCGGCCCTTCGGTGGTTGCCCCCAGGCCATCCCGCAGGCGCGATATCTCCCCGCCCTGGGCAGGATCAACGGCGGCGTTTACCGAGATGCGCGCCGCCAGGCCCAGCGTGCCCGATCCTGCGGGATCGACAAACAGGCCCTGCGCGCCGGGTGTCTTGGTCGGGTCAATCGTATCATCCGACAGGCGGGTGATGATGTCATTGGCCACCATGTCCAGCTGGTCCATGAAGGCTGGAATGTCCTGGTCCCGCAGCGTGAACAGCGCCCCGAGCATGCCACCGGAGACGGCGCCGAACGAGGTTGAACCCGGGGTGATATCAATGCCGCCCACGCTTATTCCAGACAGGTCGCCATCGGCGAGGGTCTGCTCGGAGGTAAAGGAGGAGGAGGGGGAGAACTGAAGCTGCTGGGCCGTGCTGCCATTGATGAGGTAGACGCCCTGGGGCGTCAGCACATCGATGGCTCCGTAGTCCCGCTGAACCGTCTGAATCGGCAGGTATTGCGCAATCGTATCAAGAACACGCTGGCGCTCATCCATCAGGGTGGCGGCCTGCTCGCTCGTCCGGTCGATGCTGGAAATGCGCTTGTTGAGGTCCTGAATCTGCTTCAGGGCTGCGTTGACCGTCTCCACGCCCTGCGCAATTTCGCTATCCGCTTCGGCGCGGGCCTGGGCGGCATAGCTGGAAAGGCTGTTGAGTTCCTTGGCGACGGATTTGGCCGCGTCCAGCAGGGCAGATGCGGTAGCGGTAGATTCCGGCGAGGTGACCGACGCACGCAGCGCGGATTCAAAGTTCGAGAAGGTATTGAAGAGGCCCGTCCCAGAGGCGGTGTCGCCGACACGCTGGGACAGGGACTGCCATGTAGAGGCCAGCACGGTTGCCTGCGCAACATCGCTGGTCAGTTCCCGGCGCTGACCCTTGATGATGTCCTCGCCGGCTCTGGAAACGCCCAGCGAGACCACGCCGGAAGTCTGGGAGCCCTGCACCAGTTCGCCCACTACCAGCGACCGCCGGACATAGCCCGGCGTGCTGGCATTGGCGACGTTGGTGGCAACGATTTCGGCCTTCTGGCTGGTGACCTGAAGACCGGATCGTGCGGCAAGGATGGCAGCTGAGATGCTCACTTAGGCAGCGCTCCTGTCTTCGCCTGTCAGCGTTTCAGGTTAGTGGTTTCCTGAAGCATCTCATCCACGGTCTGAACAATCTTCGCATTCGACGAATAGGCACGCTGCGTTTCGATCAGATCGGTCAGCTCGGCCGCGATGTCCGTGGTCGATTCCATCAGCGAGTAGCCGGAGATGCTGCCAACCGGGCCACTGCCTGCGTCCCACAGATAGAGATTGCCGCTGGAGTTTGAGACAGAATAGGCCTGCGAATCGAGCGCCCGGAGACCGTTCATGTTGGGCACGTCACCCACCGGGATCTGATAGAGCGTGCGGCGGAAGCCCTTGTCATAAATGGCCTGCAGGAAGCCTTGCTCGTCGATTTCGATCGACTGCAAGTCACCGATCGGCGAGCCATTCTTCGTCACCGCAGTCGGCGCGAAGGAGGCGGCAAGCTGGGTGATGCCGATGCTGTCATTCGGGCGGCCAATGAACACTTCCACGGGGCCGTGGTCGAGATTGATCGTGACACGGCCGGTTGCCGGATCATAGGAGGCACCGTTGGAGGCGGTCGCCGAGGCGATGCGTCCGCCCGCCGATGATGTGTCGTTGAAGGTCAGGTCGATATCACCAATCGAGGTGGCAGGATCGCCGGCGCTGTCGAAAATCTCGACGGTCCATTCATTGCTCGAACCAGCCGCCGGGACGGTCGGCGTGAACTGGAATGTGACGGTCTGCGCGCGGCCAAGGTTGTCGAAATACTCGACGGGCAGAAGGTAGGGATCACCAGCCGCCCCGGCAGTCGTTGCGTCGGCCGGGATGTTGATGCCCAGCTCGATGCTGGAAGTCGGCGTGGCATTGAACTGTGAGGTCGAGATGTTGACGGGTACCAGATTGACACCGCTGTTGCGGCTGACATTGCCGACTTCGCCAGATGAATCGGCCGGCCAGCCAAGCAGGAAGAGGCCGCTCTGGGTTCTCAGGAAGCCGTTTTCATCGGCGTAGAAAGAGCCGGTGGGCGTGAGCATCAGGTTGCGGTTGGAGGCAAGCGAGTTGATGCCGCCGATGTCCGTGACCGGGAGCAGGCCCCGCCCGGAGACGGCCACGTCTGTCGCGCTGCCGGTACGGACCAGCGAGCCCGTGGCGGAGATATCCTTGTACGTATCGACACGCACGCCACCGGCAGCATAGGTGGAGGCTTTCTGCTGCAGCACCATGCTGGAGAAGTCCACGGCGCTGCGCTTGTAACCGTAGGTGCCGGAGTTGGCGATGTTGTCGGAAATGGTGGCGAGGCGTGTGCCATTGACACTCAGCCCCATTACCCCCGCGTTCAGGGAGGATGAGATGCTCATATCTGGTTGCTCCTGCGTCAGATAATGATGCAAATTGAAGGCAACTCGTAAATAAGCCGATAACTGCTGTTAGCTGAATTTGTTAACCTTCCGGAAACGCATTCAGCCGGGATGGAGCGCTATTCTGTCAGTATAGTGATGGAAATCCTGCGGTTCTGCGCGGCCTGCGTGTCTTCCTTGACCAGGGGGTCCGTGTCGGCCTTTCCCGATACTTCGCGGATGCGGCCTCCAGGAATGCCGGCCCGCTCCAGCAGGCGGCGGGCGGCATTGGCGCGGTCGGCCGACAGGTTCCAGTTATCGTAGATGGCGCCGTTGCGGTAACGGTGGCTATCGGTATGGCCGACGATCTTGATGTCATTGTCAAACTCGCCGAACGCCTCCGCGACAACGTCCATCAGCTGCATCATCGTTTCGGAAGGTTCACTGCGGCCAAGCGAGAAGAGGGGCGTGCTTTCCGAATCGGTGATCTCCAGAACGATGCCTTCCGCAGACATCTTGATCAGCAGGTGTTCGGAAAGCTGGCGGCTTTGTTCGCCAAGCGATTCCTTCAATTGCTGCAGTTCGGCAGCGATCTGGCTTTCCTCGGCCTTTTTTGCCTCAGCGTCTGCAGCCGCGCTCTGGGGATCGCGAGGTTTCCCGTCGCCAAAGGAGGGGTTCTCGACGCTTTCCTTGCGATTGGCGCCCATGCCCATCTTGGCATAGGTGTTCTCGGCAAAGATCGATGAGCCATTAAGACCGTCAGACCCGCCGCCGGAAATCCGGCTGATCGGAATGGTCGGGCTGAAATAGTCGGCGATGCCCTTGCGCTGTTCTTCGGTTGTGGCGTTCAGCAGCCACATGAGAAGGAAGAACGCCATCATGGCAGTCACGAAGTCAGCATAGGCTACTTTCCAGGCGCCGCCATGATGGCCGTCTGCCTTGTAGACCTTCTTACGCTTAATAATGGTCGGTCCTTGTGCTGAGGAGTCCGTGCCCATTTCAACCACCAGTTCTGCTTCTGCTGGGGGTGGTTTTACCATCGCATGCTCAATTAAGAGCGTAAGACGGCGGTAAGGATCAGGGCATTGCGATAACCATTCTTCAACCAATTGGGCAGCACTAAGAGTCGTTGGAATCGCATTCATCCCGGAAGGGTGGGGATATGTCGTCGGTGCTGAGAAAGAAGATGGGGGCGGGGTCGGGATTACCTCCGACAATCTTGCGTTACCATGATTTCTGGGCCGCGATTCACCAATCTGTTTCTGGCTGGGCCGCGCAGGCGCTGGATGGCGGTGTTCCGCCGGCGCCGGAAATCCGCCGCGTCTATTCGGGCGCCAGCGCAATCGAGGCTCTGGATCAGCGGACAACTTTCTTCTTTAATTCAAAGCTTTCGCCAGGTCTGTGTGCCATTGCCACAGACGGCGCAGGCGCGGCGCGGGTTGTGGCCAAGCGGTTAGGCCAGGACTTTGAAAGCGCCAAGGAAGCCTCCGCGCTGTTCCTGAAGCTGATGTTCGAAGCGCCCGCCGTTGCCTTGTGGCGGGCCGCCGCCGCCTCGTTGGAGGGCCATCAGGCAGAGACGGCAATGTCGCCTCTGTCCGAACCGTCGCAGGCTGCCGGCAATTTTGAGCCAGACAGCCGCTATCTGGTCATTGGCTATAGTGTGATGCCGGAAGCGGTTCAGTCGCAGATATGGCTCGTGTTCGATCTCGACTATCTCATGGGCTGCGCGCATGAGGCCGAACGGCGCGCGGCAGAGCATAAGCGCCCGCCCGCTTCCAGGCTGCTGCGGGAGAGCGTCATGAGCTCTTCGATAAAGGTTGAGGCGGTTCTTGACAAAATATCAATGACGATCGGCGAATGCTCTCGCCTGAAAGTGGGCGATCTCATTCCGCTGCCAGACACCGATCCCGGATCGATCCGTCTGAACGCCGAGACCGTCAACGGACAAATTGAGATCGGGCAATGTGAAATGGGAGTGTGGAAGCGCCAGCGCGCGCTGAAGCTCAAACAGCCCGTACTCGAACCCTTCACGCAGGAAGTCGCGAAGATGTAGCAAGGAAAAATGACTGCCCCGCAGCCACCAGCAAAAAGAGTGGCGCGGTTTTTGGTACACGGAGATAGGCACTTGAACGCGATACTAGGCCTGGTGGTCACCATGGTGATGGTCTTCGGCGGCTATATGCTGGCCGGGGGCAAGTTGGGAATTATCCTGCATTCCCTTCCATTTGAGATGATGATGATTGGGGGCGCGGCAACCGGCGCCTTCCTCGCTTCCAACGATTTCAACACAGTCAAGCATACCGGCGGCGACGTTGCTGCGGCTTTCGCTGGCCCGAAATGGAAGAAGAAGGACTATCAGGACCTGCTCCTGCTGATGCATGAGCTGCTGCATATCCTGAAGCAGAACCCCGTCGATATCGAACCGCATATCGAAGCGCCGAATGAATCGGCGATCTTCACGAAATACCCGCGCATCCTCAAGGATCACGAAGCCATTGAGATGATCTGCGACACGATCCGCTCGATGATCATGAACTTTGACAATGTGCATCAGGTCGAAGAGCTGCTCGACAAGCATCTGGAAAGCCTTCTGGAAGAGAAGCTGCACGGCTCCCACGCGCTCCAGCAGATGGCAGACGCGCTTCCCGCGCTTGGCATCGTTGCGGCTGTTCTGGGTGTCATCAAAACGATGGCGTCGATCGACAAGCCGCCGGAAGTTCTCGGTGGCATGATCGGCGGCGCCCTTGTCGGTACGTTCCTCGGCGTGTTCCTCGCCTATGGTGTGGTCGGACCGTTTGCAGCGCGCGTGAAGACGATCCGGACCGAAGAACATCTCTTCTATTCGATGATTGGCCAGGTGCTGGTGTCGAACCTGCACAAGAACCCGGTCAATATCTGCGTTGAGGTTGCGCGCCGTCAGGCGCCTGCCCGTGTGCGCCCCTCCTTCGATGAAATCGAGCAGGCTGTGAGGGGGCTCAAGCAGGCGGCATGAGGCGATACGTCTGGCTTCTTCTTTGTGGCGCCCTGCTGGCTCCGCCCGTCCTTGCTGCCAAACCGGCGGAAAAGACGGCGGAGCCAGACGCGCGAAAGCAGGAGCTGTCGACCGAACTCAACCAGTTCGTCCGTGATGCGATCGATGAGGGCCTGCTGGCGCCTGCCGGATCGGGCGCGGCCCGTAGCGGGGTGAGTGCCGAGGAGGGGGCCGCTGATACCCCTAAGGCCGCCGGCGCGGTCACCTGCGGGGAGACCTATCCGCTGGACTTCTCCGAATTCGAGGCGGCCGCCAGCTATGCTGACATCCTGAATTATCGCAGCCAGCTTCAGGTGAGCGGTGAGGCGTCTACGGATGATCCGCGCCTCGCCAGGGCGTATATCGCCCTCGATATGGGGTCGGAAGCGGTAATGAACCTGCGCAATCCGGACAGCCCGGATGAGGTTGCCCTGCGCGAGGTGGCCTTGCTGCTGGATGGCCGCACCCGCGCTAATGTTTCTTATTTTCAAGGCCTTGCGCGCTGCCACGAGCGGGGTGAGTTCTGGCTTGGGGTTGCGCTGCTGGTCGATGGGCAATCGGCCGGCGCGGCCTATGTCGATAAATGGTTCAGTGAATACCGTCATCTGCCATTGCAGTTGCGCACGAGCGTGACGGCGCTTGCCGTTCCCGCGCTCGACCGGACCGATGGGCGGTTCCTGTCGCAGAAGATGCTCGCCTCGTTTTCGAGCGATGATCTGCGGGATTCCACGCAGCTTCAGTTCGCCAACGCCATTCTCGCGCTCGCGCAGGGCAGCAGCGAGGCGGAAGTCCTTATCCGGACATTCCTCCTGCAGGGCCGGTTCCAGGAAGAATCGCTTCTGGCGCTGATCCGCCATCACCGCGTCATTGATCCGCCGCTCAGGGCGCTGCTTCTCGACAGTATGCTCCTCAAGATCGAGCAGTCAAAGCATGAGGAAGATATCCGTGCCAGCATGAAGTTCGTGCTCGATGAACTCAGCGCAGGTTCCCGGTACATGACGATGATGGAGATGGCGGGCCGCGAAAACATGCAGAGCGACATTGTGCAGGGCGAGATACGCAATCATTTCGTCAGCGCACTTCAGCGCGACCTGGCAAGCGCCGATCCGCTTCAGAACCTCGCTGCGATCGAAGCACTTTCGGTGGAAGCGGGGCTTCTCGACGATCACGATCAGCGTACGGCCCTTTATGAAGGAGCGACTCTGAAAGCTGTGCGCCTGGGCTTTGCCTCCCTGGCCGACGAGCTATCCCGGAAGACACAGCCGGGGGAAGCTGTCGCCGAGCAGCGCGCGACGCTGGCTTACCGGCTGAAGGATTATCCATCTGTCTTCCAGCTGGCGCAGGCCAATCCGTCAAATCCCCAGATCGGGCTGGTAGCCGCGCTCAGCGCCATTGACGCCAATGATGCCGCTCAGGTTCAGCAGTTTACCGGCCGCCTCAAGCTGGACGCCGATACCGTCCTGATGCTGATCGAACATGACGCCGCCAGCGGGCGCTGGATTGTTCCGGCGAGTGTATATTCCGCTGCCAGGGAGATCACCGATGAAGCCCGCGCGGTGCGGGTGAAGCGGGTGCTGGATCTGAAGCGCGCGGCCTCCGGCGAAGTTACCGGGCCGTCTCCTGCGACCATGGCGGGAATGGGAGAGCGGTTGATGTCAACGCGCATGGCGCTGGAATCTCTCGAAGGGGAGGGGAACTGATGTCGAGCCCGGTCTATACGACGCTGACACGCCAACAAGGCCTGATGCAGGAAATGCAGGCGGTGGCCAACAACCTCGCCAACTCCAGCACGACTGGCTACAAGTCCGACAAGGCCGTGTTTACCGAATTCCTGGTTTCAACCGGCAATTCTGCTGATCAGTCGCTTTCGATGGGGGCGCTGGGTGGCC
The DNA here is from genome assembly GCF_050269995.1 of Hyphomonas sp. NPDC076881. Lineage (NCBI taxonomy): Bacteria > Pseudomonadati > Pseudomonadota > Alphaproteobacteria > Hyphomonadales > Hyphomonadaceae > Hyphomonas > Hyphomonas sp. NPDC076881. The sequence goes on from NZ_JBNNJJ010000023.1 coordinate 30,803, forward strand.
ACACGTTCGTGATGGAGCAGGGCGGCCTCAATTTCACCGGGGGCCGGTTTGATCTCGCCATTCAGGGCGAAGGCTTCTTCATGGTGGATACTCCGCAGGGGGAGCGCCTGACGCGCGCGGGCCATTTCCAGCTTTCGTCTGCCGGTCAACTCGTCGATATGCACGGCAATGCCGTGCTCAGCGCGGGCGGAAACCCGATTACAATTCCCGATGACGTACTCGATGTGAAGTTCGGCGAAGATGGAACAATCTCGGGCAATGGCCAGATTATCGACCAGCTCGGAATCATGACCGCCGATGGCGAGCTCAAGCGCGATTCCAACACCTATTTCTCCGCCGATGGCGGTACGGTTCAGGCGCAGGACGCAAAGCTTGTCCAAGGCGCGCTTGAGCAATCGAATGTTTCGCCGGTGCTGGAAGTGGCCCGGATGATCGAAGTCCAGCGCGCCTATGAGGCGGGCCAGGCACTTCTTGAGAGGGAGGACCAGCGCATCAGCCAGCTGATCACAGCTGTGCGGGAACGTTGAACCGTTTAAGCAGGTGTAGGAGACGCCTATGAAGTCATTGCAGATTGCCGCGTCCGGGATGGCCGCCCAACAAATGCGGGTGGAAGTTATCTCGAACAACATCGCCAACATGAGCACGACGGCCTATCGTCCGAGGACGGCTGAGTTTTCCGATCTCATGTACCAGCAATACCTGACCCCCGGCACGATCACGTCCCAGGTGGGCACCGTTGTGCCCGCCGGGATACAGCTGGGTACAGGCGTTCGCCCAACCACAGTTTCCATGCAGCTGACCCAGGGCGCCCTGCGGGAAACACAATCCGAGCTGGATGTCGCCATTGACGGCAGCGGTTATCTCGAGGTGACCCTGCCGTCCGGCGAGCCGGCCTTCACGCGCGACGGCAAGCTGACGCGCAGCGCCGACGGCGAGATCGTTACCTCCGATGGCTTTCCGCTCGCTGACGGGATTGTCATCCCGGCGGATGCGCGCCGCATTTCCATCAGCCGGGACGGGGAAGTGGTCGCTTATTTCGATAACGAGACCGAGGGCCAGGCCATCGGCAACATCTCCCTCGTCCGCTTCGTCAACGAGAAGGGGCTTGAGGCGATGGGCGACAACATGTTCCGGGAAACCGAAGCATCGGGCCCGCCCAACCGGCTTGTTCCGGGGTCTGAGGGTATGGGCTTTCTGCGTCAGGGCTATATCGAAGACTCAGCGGTGGATGTGGTCAAGGAGATCGCGGACCTCATCGAGGCTCAGCGCGGTTATGAGCTGAACTCCAAGGTGATCACGGCATCGGATGAAATGCTGTCTGCAACCACGCGGTTGAGGTAGCGCCATGAGCATCCTCGCCGCCATGAGTTTCAGCGCGTTCCTCGCCCTGTCAAACGCCTCTTCCCTGGTTGCTTCCGAAGTGATCCGGGCAGGGGATCTTGTTACCCCCGCAAACGCCACGGCAGACACCGGCGTGGCCGTATCCCTGGATGAGCCGGTCGTTGGCCGCGAAGCCAAGCGCACAATCTATGCCGGCCAGCCGGTCACCATGGACAATACGCGGCCTGCGCGGCTCGTGGCCCGCAACCAGATCGTCACCGTGAAATACATTGCGGGTGGTCTTGAAATTTCCACCACCGGCCGCGCGATGGGGGAAGCTGCCCTCAACGAGCCGGTTACCGTTCTGAACCTGCAGTCTCGGCAACTGGTTCAGGGAATCGTTCAGGAAAACGGATGGGTCCTCGCACAATGAAAACCATGTTCTCCCTGCCTTTCGTTGCACTTGCCGCCGCCGCCTGTGCCAGCTCCGCCCAGCCGGCACCGGACTATGCTCCGCCTGCGCCCTATACCGGCTATCCCGGCGCGGTGCCCGAACCGTCCGATCCGGACGCACAGAACGCCTCGCTCTGGACGACGACGCCCACCGCGCTGCTCAGCATGCGGCGCGCCAAGGAAGTCGGCGATCTTCTGACGGTCGTTGTGGAGATGAATGATCAGGCAAACGTGCAGAGCTCTCTCTCGCGCAGCCGGGATTCCAGCGACGATATGAGTGTCAATGCCATGTTTGGCTTGCCCGAATGGGCAAATGGTGTGCTTCCCGGCGGGGCGAGCCTCTCGCCCGGCCTCGATGTGGCGCGCAACTCCAGCCAGAACGGTTCCGGCGCTGTGCGGCGCGCAGAGAAAGTCACCTTCACCCTCGCCGCGCGGGTGGTGGGGGTCGAGCCAAATGGCAACCTCATTATTCACGGGTATCAGCAGTCAAGGGTCAGCAATGAGGTCCGTTATCTGACGGTCTCGGGCGTCATCCGCGCTCAGGATGTTACCCGCATGAACACGGTGACCTATGACAAGATCGCCGATGCCAAACTCGCTTATGTCAGCAATGGTGATGCAGCCTCTGCAACTGACCGCAAAGCCGGCACCAAGATTATCGACAAGATCATTCCTTTCTAGAGACCCTGGATGAAAAACATCATCACTGCCCTGATTGCCGTCATCTGTGTCGTCATTGGCGGCGTGGGCGGCCATATGCTTCGCGGAGGTGGCGGGGAGGCTGCGTCTGCCGCCGAGGCATCGGACAAGGCGCATGGTGAGGAGAAGTCCGAAGACGACGGCCATGGCGCGCCGAAGGAAAAGGAAAAGAAGGACTCCCATGGCGGGGAGAAGAAAGCCGGCAAGGATAGCCATGGCGGCTCCAGCAGCAGTTCCGGCGCGACCTATTTCCGGTTCAGCCGGGAATTCGTCGTTCCGATCATTCAGAACGAGCGCGTCGCCAGCCTTGTCATTCTCAATATCAATATCGAGGCCGATGCATCTGCTTCCGACAAGCTTTTCTCTCAAGAGCCTGTGCTGCGGGATGTGGTGATGACGACCCTGATCGAAATCAGCGGCGATGGCCGGACCTTCCAGTCTATGACCAGCATTGAGAATTATGAAACCGTCCGTTCCCTGATCCTCGGTAATCTGCAGAAGAAGTTTCCGGGAATGGGGATCAAGAACATCCTGATTCTGGATATCGCCCGGCAGGATCTCTGAGGATCGCCCGGGAGAGGGCGCCCCCTCCCAGACCTTCCCCTACAGCTTGCGGGCCTGGGCGAGATCCACGGTCAGGCCTGATGCTGTCCCGAGGCGCAGCGTGCCGCTTTCACTGAGAATATCGGTCACCTTCGTGATGACGTTCGGGACCGCTGTGCCTTTGTAGGTGTTGTCTTCATAATAATCGATCACGAACTCATACATATTATCTTCTGTGGCCACGTCGCCGCTGGTCAGTTGCCCATTCCAGCTGAAGACTGTTTTGTCCGGGTCCAGAGTTTCGGTCCAGACGGCGTTCCCATCGGTGTCCTTGACGGTGAGTACGCTTTTCGTGGTTCCCTCGGGCGCTTCATAGGAATAAGTCGCCGGGCTGCCCGTATACGGCATCCATGACGAGGCAAAGGTTACCTCTTCGCCGAGCCATTGGCTTGCCATAAGCCCGTTCAGATCACTGATCATGGAGGCAATGCTCGACAGGGCAGTGTTGGAGTTCACCAGCTGTTCGAGGCTGGAGAAAGTCGCCAGCTGTTCGACGAATTGGGTTGAGTCCATCGGGGAGAGCGGGTCCTGGTTCTGCACCTGCGCTGTCAGCAGCTTGATGAAGCTGTTATACTCTGAGCCGATCTCGGCACTCGAGCTTGACGTGGTAATATTCTCGTAAGTGGCGCCCGTATAGCTGCTGATCGTCGTCATTGTGAGCTCCTAAAGCCTGATATCCAGCCGGCCGCTGGAAGCGATCTGGCGGTGAGTGGAACTGTCAGCGGCAATCATCAGTCCGCTGTTTGTAAGGGTGGGGGTGTCAAACCGGGCGCTGGCGAGTTTTGCCTGCTGGCCCCAGCCTTCATTCTGCTGCGGGTTCTGATGCTGAAAGCTCATATTCTGGCCTGACAGCCCGTTGCGTTCTAGGGCCTGCACGAGTTCGAAATGCATGAGACGCAGCTGGCGCATGGCTTCCGGGCTTTCGGCGGTGATGGTCACATGCTGAAGGCCCTGGGCATCAAATTTGAAATCGATCGAGATCCGGCCCAGTTCCGGCGGATCAAGCTGAACCATCACCCGGTCGTCCTGGCCATCGCTGGTGGCGCGGGCGACAATATCGGGAAGCTGTGTTGCCGTGGCCGTCAGCACCGCATGGGTCGGCGTCATTTGAGCTGCCGGCAGAGCGGCGGTGACCGGGGAAGGAGAGGGCGCCTGACCAATGGCCCCTGAAAGCATTGACATCTGCTGTGGTGGCGGTGCGGCGGTATCGACATTCAGGTCGCTTCCTGCGCCCGTTTCCGCATTGATTGCGGCCATCGCAGCGGCGGGGTGGCGGGAAGCTGCCGGGATCGGAGCGTCCGGGGTGAGTTCGGTCTGGATGTCTGCTTCAGCCGAAGCCGGCAGCGCGCTGCGGGAACGCGGGGCCGTGGGGGCAGCGCTTTCTGCCGGCGTCTTGTTTCCTGCGGGAAGGTTTGCCGGGATCGGCGCGGCCCCTTCAATCCGGGTTTTGCTGGGCATGGCCTGAGCGGGAAGGGGGGCTGCGGCGGCCATCATAGCGGCCGCGGCTTCCGGCGGCGGGGCAGGCGCTTCGGCGGTTTCCTGTGTGGGCGCGCTTTCTGCGATGTCTTCTATCGGCGTTTCAGCCGGATCGGTCTCGCCAGTTATAAGCGTTTCCCCGGCCAGCTCGGACGGATCAATATCAGCTGCAGGCACCGAGACTTCAGAGGAAGGGGGCAGTGCTTCGGCCGGAGGCGGGGCAAGCGGAATTTCCTGATCAGCTTGTTCGAGCGCGGCAGGGATGGCTGCCGGGGCGCGGGCCACCGCGCCGGCTTCCGAAAAGTTGGGCGCGAGCATTTCCAGATCTTCAGCCGGGAGGGAGGGCGCGGCCTGCCCTATGGCCGGCGCCTGATCGAGGCTCAGCGCAGCCGGTATCAGCATTTCGCTGTCGCCCGCCGCGAGGTCGGCGCTCAGCGTCGGCGGAAGGGACACAGCAAAAAGGCTGCTGGCAAATTCCTTGCCGCGCCCTTCGCCCGCTTCGCTGCGGGCCATTGCATCCTGCCGTGGACCTGGCTGAAAAGGCCAGAAGTCCGGATCAACGAAGAAAGTCATCCTGCCTTCCGCCTATGTCTTGTATTAACCTATCTACAACCATGCCCCGTAAAATATGCGTTAAGCCGCCGGGCATCTGATGCTCCCCGGGCGGAATAAATTTTCGGAGCCGGCCATGATCTCATCCACAATGCCCGCAGCCACTGACCCAGCCCCCTGAATTCCGGCCATGATTTTGCAGACTCTCTCGATTAGAGAGGATGACACATGCGCAAGAGCAGATTTTCAGACGAGCAGA
>NZ_JBNNJJ010000024.1:0-32583 GCF_050269995.1 Hyphomonas sp. NPDC076881
GGTGCCCCGCAGGGGCGGAGGGGGGAGCCCCACACCCCGACACCTCCTAGCTAAAAATCCGAGTCATCCCGGAAATCGCGAAGCGATTATCCGGGACCTTCTCTCCGCCCTTTCCCCAAAACCGGCCGCCTCAAAAAGGCGCGTTCCGGCCCTCGCTGCTGCCCAAAACAAAAAACACCGGCGAAGCCCTGCCCCGCCGGTGTCTTCAAAGATCAAGAAAGAAAGCCGCCCTCAGATCTTCCGCGCGCTGCGCACATAGCGCACCATGCCGTCCGTGGACGTCATCACCAGCGTATGGGTATGCACGCGGCCATCACGGTGCAGAACGCCGTCCAGCAGGTTGCCCTTGGTCACGCCGGTGGCGCAGAAAACGGTCTCGCCCGAAGCCAGTTCATTGAGGCTGTAGGTCTTGCCGAAATCGGTAATGCCCACGCGGCTTGCGCGCTTCTTCTCGTCGTCATTCCGGAAAACGAGACGGCCAAACATCTGTCCGCCCACGCACTTAAGTGCCGCTGCCGCGAGCACGCCTTCCGGCGCCCCGCCCTGGCCGACATACATGTCGATGCCGGTCAGCGAGTTGGTCGTTGCGATCACGCCGGCCACATCGCCGTCCGTGATCAGCGCAATGCGCGCGCCGGCCGAGCGCAGCGAGTCGATGATATCCTGGTGGCGCGGGCGGTCCAGCACGCAGACGGTCATGTCCTCCACCTTGCGGCCGGTATGTTTGGCCAGCGCCTTGATATTGTCGGCTGGCGAAGCATCCAGGCTGATAATGCCTTCCGGATAGCCAGGGCCAATGGCCAGCTTGTCCATATAGGTGTCGGGCGCATGCAGCAGGCCGCCGCGCGGGGCAATCGCCAGAACGGCCAGGGCATTGGCCATCGCCTTGGCGGTCAGCGTGGTGCCTTCCAGCGGGTCGAGCGCGATGTCGATCTCCGGGCCATTTCCGGTGCCGACTTCCTCGCCGATATACAGCATCGGGGCTTCATCCCGCTCGCCTTCGCCGATCACGACGCGGCCTTTGAAATCCACGGCATTGAAAGCAGACCGCATCGCGTCCACTGCGGCGGCATCGGCCTTCTTCTCGTCGCCGCGCCCGGCCAGGCGCTCAGAAGCGATGGCTGTCTCCTCGGTCACGCGCACCATGGCGTCTGCAAGGCTCGAGGTCAGTACGCTGTTATCCATGTCTTTCTCCGCAATCGGGTCGTCATTCGTAGGGGTTGGGGCGGCCTAAGCAATTAGCTTGCCGTCTCTATTCTGATCAGTCTGGGCGCTTCAACGGTCACGCCAAGCGCCTCGATCCGGGCAATGGCAGAAAGAATCTGCCGCCGGGGGCAACGATGGCTCACTACGGCCACGGGGCTGGCGCCCGTTTCATCGGCCGAATCCTGCAACAACTTGTCCACCGAAACGCCTTCTTCAGCCAGCGCTTCGGTTAATGCGGCCAGCGTGCCGGGTTTGTCGGTCAGGCGCACGCGCAGGAAGAAGGGCGAAATCTCCTCCTGGCCGCCGTTAACGAAGGGCTGGGCCACATGGTGCTGGGCGCGGCCAAAGGCATTGCGGATGGCCGGGCGGAAGAGCTTTGCCACATCCCCCATCACCGCGCTCGCCGTCGGGCCGGAACCGGCGCCAGGCCCCGTCAGCACCACCGCGCCGAGAGGATCGCCTTCCACGCGGACAGAGTTCAGCGACCCGTCAATCCGCGACAGCGCATGGCCAAGCGGCAGCGCCATCGGTTCAACCCGGCACACAACGCCCGCCGGCGTCAGCACGCCCTCGGCGATCAGTTTGATACGGAAACCCAGCCGGTCGGCGAGGCGCAGGTCCAGAAGGCCGATCTGCTCGATGCCGCGCACGGAAACCTTGGAGAAGTCCAGATCGGCGGAAAAAGCGATGGCCGAAAGGATCGCCGCCTTGTGGGCCGCGTCCATGCCCGAGACGTCCAGCGTCGGGTCAGCTTCGGCGTAGCCGCGCTTCTGGGCTTCCTCCAGCACATCCTCATAGGAACGGCCGGTTTCCAGCATGGTGGAGGTGATGAAATTGCAGGTGCCGTTGAGAATGCCCGAAACGCGGGTCACTTCGGTGCCCGCCAGGCTGTCGCGCAGCACGCGCACCACGGGGATGCCGCCAGCCACAGCGGCCTCGAACAGCAGGTCCACCTGCTTTTCGGCGGCCAGCGCGGCCAGCATGTTGCCATGCTTGGCAATCAGCGCCTTGTTGGCGGTGACAACGTGTTTCCCGGCGCGCAGGGCCGATTCCACGGCAAACTTGGCCGGGCCGTCCGATCCGCCGACGAGTTCGACGAACACGTCCACATTCGGGTCTTCGGCCAGCGTCGCGGCATCGTCAAACCAGGTATAGCCATCGGTGTTGACCGGCCGGTTGCGGCTCTGGGAGCGCGCGCTGACGCCCGCAATCTCCACCCTGCCCGGCAGACGAAGGCGATCCTGACGCTGCACCAGTTCGATCAGCCCGCAGCCCACATGGCCAAGGCCGGCAATTCCAATTCTCAAAGGCCCCACAAGGCGCCCCTTTTCATCTCTTACGCTTCGGGCTGCTGCCTACCCTTTTTGGGCGCGCGGGGGAAGGCCCCGAGACGTTGATCCCACGTCCCATTTCGCAACTCGTTCCACGACTTCGCTCATGATGAACTACGAGAACGTAGGATGGCGCCCCAAAGCCTTTGAGCTGCAAGCCCGCAAGCGCCCCCTATAACGGCGAAGAAGGCAATCCCCATCGGCGCCACCTCAACACCTATGGTGTAAGATGACGTGACCCATCCTATAAAGGCAGCCAGAAGCGCAAAAACCATCAGGACACCACCCAGTATCCAGCCAGTTCCGACTAGTAGCTTCCGGCTTTTGTGCGCCATGCTTACTCCGCCGCCACCACCGGCTTGATCTCCTTCACGCCTCGCGACGCAAGAAACTTCCGGATGTTGCGGCCAGCCTGGCGGATGCGCTGCTCATTCTCGACCAGCGCGATGCGGACGTAATCATCGCCATGCTCGCCAAAGCCCGCGCCGGGGGCGACGGCCACATGTGCCTCGTTGATCAGCTGAAGGGCAAACTCGAGGCTACCCAGATGGCGTAGCTGTTCGGGGATCGGCGCCCAGGCAAACATCGAGGCCTTCGGGCTCGGCACCGGCCAGCCCGCGCGGGTGAAGCTATCGACCAGCACGTCGCGGCGCGCCTTGTAGATCGCGCGGGTCTCGTCCACGCATTGCTGCGGACCGTCGAGCGCCGCCACGGCGGCCACCTGGATCGGTGTATAGGCGCCGTAATCGAGGTAAGACTTAACGCGGGCGAGCGCGCCGACGAGCTTTTCATTGCCCGCCACAAAGCCCATTCGCCAGCCGGCCATCGAATAGGTCTTGGACATGGTGGTGAATTCCACCGCGATGTCTTTCGCCCCATCCACCTGAAGGATCGAGGGTGTGGGCTCGTCGAAATAGATCTCGTTATAGGCCAGGTCCGACAGCACCCAGAGGTCGTGCTTCTTGGCGAACTTCACGGCCTCCTTGTAGAAGTCGAGATCGCAGACAGCCGCCGTCGGGTTGGACGGGAAGCACAGCACCATCGCGGTCGGCGGGGGCACGGAATATTTCACCGCCCGGCCAAGGTTTGACAGGTACTGCTCCGGCGTATGCGCCGGCACGCCGCGGATCGAGGCCCCGGCAATGATGAAGCCGAAATGGTGCAGCGGATAGGACGGGTCCGGCGCCAGGATCACATCGCCCGGCGCAGAGATGGCCTGGGCAAGGTTGGCAAACCCCTCCTTGGAGCCGAGCGTGACGATGACCTCCCGGTCCTTGTCCAGCACCACATCGAAGCGGCGCTTGTAATAGTCGGTCAGCGCGCGGCGCAGACCCGGAATGCCGCGTGAGGCGGAGTAGCCGTTCACATCCGGCTTGCGGGCGGTTTCGACCAGCTTGTCGACGATATGTTTCGGCGTCGGCAAGTCTGGATTGCCCATGCCCAGGTCGATGATGTCAGCGCCTTTGGCGCGCAGCGCCGCTTTTGTGCGGTTCACCTGTTCAAACACGTAAGGCGGAAGGCGCCGGATCTTGTGAAAGTCGGTGTTCATTTTCAGAGGTCTCAAAATTCGTCTTGTGTGACGCGGGGAACGTTGAACTGGCTGCGGATGGCAGCGATTTCGGCTTCGGTAAGGAAATCGGATTCCGGCGGGATATCGCCAAAACCCCCAATCATGCTCGCGGCGATGGCGCGGATTTCCTCAGCTCCGCCCACCGCCACTTCCGCTCGGGCGCCTGCAAACTCTTTTGCCAGCTCGTTGCCCCGGTTTAACTGGGCTTCCAGTGTCTTTCCGGGCACATTTTGCGGATCAACCTTTGGCAGGGTGGAAAGGTCAGGATACCCTTCCCCGCGTATCTCCGCGCGGCGCTCACCATACCATGCCGGGGCGTTATTCACCGTCTCCCGCACCTTCGCATAGGAAGATGAACATCCCGCAATGAGCAGGACCGGTACAATCAGGAGGGGAATCGCCGTGTTTTTCATGGTTAAGCTCATTAAATGACAAACATTCTAAAGGATAGATAAGCCCAAAGAAGCGGGCGAAACTACGACATATGGGCGGAAACAAAACACCATCGGCCGACACACCTTCCATCGCATCCCTGCTGATGGCGCAGGACCCGGCACGTCTGCAAGTGCTGATGACCACTCTGGCGCTGGCAAATACAGAATCCCAGGCCCTTCTCACAGAAGTTCTGACCGGCTCCGGCCCGCTGGGCACCGTTACGCAGGGCGACCCGATGGGCGCGGGTGATGCGTTCGGCCAGGTCGGCATGAGCCTGGCGCGCAACCCCATGGCGCTGATGCAGGCGAACATGGACCTGATGCAGGGCTGGATGGGCCTGTGGCAGGAGATGGTGACCGAAAGCCTGGCCGCCGACGCGCCCAAGCCGGAAAAGGACAAGCGCTTTTCCGATCCCGAATGGCAGGCGAACCCCACCTTCAAATTCATCCGCAAGGCATACGATCTCAACGCCCGCTGGATGATGAGCCTGGCAGACCGCGCCCCGGATCTGGAAGAACCGATCCACCTGCGCGCCAAATTCTTCATGCAGCTGCTCACCGACAGCCTCTCGCCCACAAACTTCCTGGGCACCAATCCGCAGGCGCTGAAAGCCTTCATCGAGAGCGGCGGGGAAAGCGTGCTGGCGGGCATCCGCATGGCGCGCGAAGATGTGCGCAAGGGCGGGGGCAAGCTGCACATCACCCAGACCGACGAGACCCCCTTCAAGCTGGGCGAGAACATCGCCACGGCGCCGGGCCAGGTCGTCTTCCGCAACGACCTGATCGAACTTCTCCAGTTCGCCCCGACGCAGGAAACGGTATATTCCAAACCCCTGATCATCTTCCCGCCCTGGATCAACAAGTTCTACATCCTGGACCTGCAGGAAAAGAACTCGATGATCCGCTGGCTGGTAGACCGTGGGCTGACGGTTTTCGTCGTTTCCTGGCGCTCGGCCGATGGCGTTACCAAGGATTACACCTGGGACGATTACGTCAAGAAAGGCATCTATGCTGGCGTCGAGGCCGCGCTGCAGGCCGCCGGCGCCAAGAGCCTGAATGCCGTAGGCTATTGCATTGGCGGCACACTGCTGACCTCCGCCCTCGGCCACATGGCCGCCACCGGCTATGACAAGATCGACTCGGCCACCTTCTTCGCCTCACAGTCAGACTTTGAACTCGCCGGAGACCTGAAGGTCTTCACCGATGGTCCGGGCAGAAACTATGTCTATGGCATCATTGACAACCATGGCGGCATCATGCCCGGCAAGGACATGTATGAGACGTTCAACTGGCTGCGCCCGATTGATCTGGTCTGGCGCTATGTGATCGACCAGTACATGCTGGGCAAGGACCCGCGCCCGTTTGACCTGCTCTACTGGAACGCCGACCAGACCAATATTCCCGGCCCGGTGCACAAGCGCTATCTCTCTGAATGTTATGCGGAAAATCGCCTCGCTCGCGGCGAATACGCCGTACTCGGAGAGACAGTGAACATGGGGAATATCCAGATCCCCGTGATGCTGCAGGCCTCTAAGGACGATCACATCGTCCCCTTCGAAAGCGTCTACCGTTCCGCCAAGCGCTTTGGGGGGGACACCACCTTCATTCTGTCCGGGTCCGGACATATCGCCGGCGTGGTGAACCATCCGGACGCAAAGAAATATCAGCACTGGACCAATGCCAGCCTTGAGGCCGGCTCGGCCAAGGAATGGCTGCAGACCGCCACCGAAACACCGGGCAGCTGGTGGCCTACCTGGTGGGCCTGGCTGAAGCCGAAATCCGGCCGCAAGGTCAAGGCCGTGGAACCTAAGGACATGGGCCTCGGCCCCGCGCCGGGCAGCTATGTGAAAGTACGCCTGGAAGACATCCGGCTACCGCCGCTGTAGGCGCTTCCTTAGCCCCCCTCCCGCGCAGCAGGAGGTAAGGGCTTAAGCCACCAGCCCCGCGCCCTCGTCCAGCCCCAGCGCGATGTTGAGGTTCTGCACCGCCGCGCCCGAAGCGCCCTTGCCGAGATTGTCCAGCCGCGCCACGAGGCGGGCTTGCTCGTCGGTGCCGAAGACGTAGATTTCAAGGCGGTTGGTGTCGTTGCAGCCTTCGGCATCAAGCCCCTTCAGCGCGTCACCGTCCGCAAGCGGAACAACCTTCACGAACTTTTCGCCCGCATAGGCCGCGCTGAGCGTCTTGTGGATGTCCTTGCGCTTTGGCTTGCCGGGCAACGCCCAGAGCGGCAGCGGCACTTCAACGATCATGCCCTGCGCGTAACGCCCCACGGCCGGCGTGAACATCGGCACATGGGAGAGGCCGGTGAACTTCTTCATTTCCGGCGGGTGCTTGTGCTGCTGCCCAAGCGCGTAGATGCGGAAATTGTCCTGCGTCTGGCGCTCCTCGAACTCGGCAATCATCGGCTTGCCGCCGCCCGAATAGCCCGAGACGGCATTCACCGTCACCGGCCAGTCATGCGGGATGATCCCCGCCGTCACCAGTGGGCGCACCAGGGCGATGAAGCCGGTGGGATAGCAACCCGGATTGGAAATGCGCTTGGCCGCCGCAATCGCCGCGCGCTGGCCCTTGTCCAGTTCCGCAAAGCCATACACCCAGCCCGGCGAAACCCGGTGGGCGGTGGAGGCGTCAATGATCACCGTATTGGGGTTGGTCACCAGGCTGACCGCCAGGCGCGCCGCGTCATCGGGCAGACAGAGGATCACCACGTCCGCCTTGTTGATCAGGCGCGCGCGCTCATCCACGTCCTTGCGCTTGTCAGGATGGATCGAGATCAACTCGAGATCCTTCCGGTCCTTCAACCGTTCCGAAATCTGAAGGCCGGTCGTCCCGGCTTCGCCATCAATGAAAACCTTGGGGTTCATGGGCCGTCCTCAATTTCCTTAAGCCCCCTCTCCCTCGGGAGAGGGGGGTGGGGGTGAGGGAGCGCAACGCCGAAGCGGTGCATTTCACGTTTGGCGGAGTTCCCCCTCACCCCTGCCCCTCTCCCAAGGGAGAGGGGTTCCAGCGAGGTAAACCCCAAAACAAACGGGCGCTCCGTTTCCGAAGCGCCCGCCAGACATTGGATATGTGCTGCTGCGATTAGCGCTTCGAGAACTGGAAGCTGCGGCGAGCTTTTGCTTTGCCGTACTTCTTACGCTCAACAACGCGCGGGTCGCGGGTCATGAAGCCGAACGGCTTCAGAACGGCGCGCAGGCCCGGCTCATAAGCCACGAGGGCGCGGGAGATGCCGTGACGCACAGCACCGGCCTGACCCATGAGGCCTGAACCTTTGACAGTCGCGATCACATCGAACTCGCTTTCGCGGCCAGCTTCGATCAGCGGCTGGGCAATCACCATGCGCAGAACCGGGCGAGCAAAATACTGCTCCTGGTCGCGGCCATTGATGATGATCTTGCCAGTGCCACGCTTGATCCAGACGCGGGCGACAGCTTCCTTGCGGCGGCCGGTGCCGTAGGAACGGCCCTGGGCATCGATCTTCGGCTCAGCGGCTTTCACCGGCTGGGCGGAAGGTGCGCCGGTCATGGCGCCAAGGTCTTGCAGCGAGTTGGAGGTGTCGGTCATGTTTATCAGGCCGTTTTCGAGTTTTTGCGGTTCATCGCCTTGAAGTCGACGACTTCGGGCGCCTGTGCAGTGTGCGGGTGCTCGGCGCCAGCGTAGATACGCAGCTTGCCGAACTGTTTGCGCGACAGCGCGCTCTCGCGCGGCATCATACGCTTCACAGCGAGCTCAATGGCGCGCTCCGGGAAGCGGCCGGAAAGGATCTTGCCAGCCGTGGTTTCCTTGATACCGCCCGGATAGCCGGTGTGGCGGTAATAAACCTTGTCGGTCAGCTTGTTGCCGGTGAACACGGCCTTCTCGGCATTGATAACGACGATGTGATCGCCGGTATCCACATGCGGAGTAAAGTCAGGGCGGTGCTTGCCGCGAAGGCGTTTGGCGACGTAAGAAGCAAGGCGTCCGACAACGACGTCCGTCGCGTCGATCACGACCCACTTGTTCTCTACCCCGACGGGTGCGTTATACGTTTTCATCGCTCTGCTCAGAGCCTCTACTTTCGGAGTTCCAGGAATGCAAATTAAGGGCTGGCGTTTAAGCGCCGCGTTTCCCTTTGTCAACGCAGCCGCCGGGCTGAGCCTGCTTTTTGCGGCAACAGCCTGTGGACGGCAAGAGACCCCGACTGAGACCCCAACTCAAGACCCTGTAATATCAGGAGAAATAGAGCTTCCAGCCGTCTGGTCGACCCGCCCCTTGCAGGGAAAAGTTCGCGATGTGGCCCTCTCTACGGGCTCTGGAGCTATTCTGGCGGTCGCTTATGACGCTGGCGGGCTCGAATTTTTCGACATGGAAGGCGACCGTCTGGGCGAACCGACGCGATTCCATCTCAAAGACATCGCCGATGGCCGCGCATCCAGCATCCAGGGCACCCAGCTCACCCTCTTCCCCGGTGTGACCGCAGACGGCGCGCTGAAGGCCTATGTCTTCGGCGAAGGGCTGGTGGCCCCGGCCCAGATTGACCTGCCCATTCCCGAACAGCGGGCCGTGGAAGGCCTCTGCAGCGGAGAGGCCGGCTCGCAGGGGCTGATGCGCATCGCCTACTGGACGATCTCCAACAATCGCCTGCTGCGCACCGGCGTCATCGGCCAGTCAGGCGATGAGCTGACCTGGGAAGAAGAAGACGCGACCGAAGCCGGTTTCCCGATCACCTCCTGCGTCTTTGCCTATGACACGCTGGTCGCCTCGCCCCGCTCGGCTGCCTCCGCCTCGCTGACGCGCGGGGACAACGCCGCCCTCCTCTCCATCGAGGAAGGCGGCCCGCTGCAGATCTCTACAGATCTCGGGATGACCACGAGTTCCATTACCGTCCGCGATGGAATCACCGTGACCGCGCCGGACGCCCCCACCGCTGTCACCGCGCATGGCTCTCTGCCCGCCGGCGGCTATCCCGGCGGCGTGGTCGTCATCGCCGGCGAAACCAGCGAGGGCACCCATCAGGTTGTGTTCGTTGATCCCAGCGCAATTACGCTGAAGGACTAAGCCGCGTTTCCGGGCCGCCTGCACGCCACACCGTGTAGACGGCCCACAGCGTGGTCACCACGCCCAGCCCCTGGTGCACGAGAGCCAAGCCCATCGGGGCCGCATTCAGCAGCGTCAGGATACCCCACGCCGCCTGCGCTGACACCAGCACCGCCAGGAACGCAAACTCCCGCCGCACCGCCGTCTTCCGGAAGGCCCAGGCTGCCGCCAGGCTGCCCGCCCAGAGGCCATAGGCCAGCAGGCGGTGGTTGAACTGGGTCGCCTCGCGCCCCTCGAAGAAGCTGCGAATGCCCAGTTCGGCATGTATATAATGAGACGGGAACACTTCCCCCGCCATCAGCGGCCAGTCGGTATAGGTGCGCCCCGCGTCCAGCCCCGCCACCAGCGCGCCCGCCGCCATCTGCACGAAGATCAGCAGCATCAGCGCCAGAGCCGCCCGCCGGGCCGCCTTTGGCGCGCCCTCCCGTTTCTGCGGGCCAAGATCCAGCCACAGCCAGGTGATCACCGCCAGGATCAGCAGCGCCAGCGTGAAATGCGTCATCAGCCGGTAAGGCGCCACGGAGATGCGGTCCGTATCGCCAATGCCGCTGGACACCATCCACCAGCCGATCGCGCCTTGCAGGCCGCCGAGCGCGATCAGGCCCACCAGCTTCAGCCCGAGCCCCTGCCCCAGCCAGCGGCGCCAGGCAAAGACGGCAAAGCCCGCCACCGCCACCAGCCCGATCAGCCGACCAATCTGCCGGTGGCCCCATTCCCACCAGAATATGAACTGGAACTCCGACAGCGACATGCCGGCATTGGTCAGTTGGTATTGCGTGGTCGTGCGATACTTCTCGAACTCGATCAGCCAGTCGGCCTCGTTCATCGGCGGCAGGGCGCCGCTGACAGGGTTCCATTCGGTGATGGACAGTCCGGAATCGGTGAGGCGCGTGGCCCCGCCCACCAGAATGATGGCATACACCATAAGGCCCAGAAGGATCAGCCAGCGGCGGATCCAGCCTGCGGCAACGGGAGAAATTGCGCTTGTGGTCATGACGCCTAGATCACTTGACGCGCGCCGCGATCAAGGGTCGCTGAAGTCGCAGCCAACAGTCACGGAAGGTCAAACGCCCATGCGGAACCCGCGAAAGCCCCTCGCCATGCTGATGATGCTGGCCTGGCTGGTGGTCTATGTCATGGCCATCGGCTCGCTCAGCGGCCCGGTCGGCACCTTGCCCGGCTGGGTGCAAATGCCGTTCTATATCCTGGCCGGCGTGCTCTGGATTTTGCCCCTGAAGCCGCTCTTCGCCTGGATGAACGCGGTCGAGCCGCCCGAGGAAGATTAGCCGCTCACGCCAATTCCCGCGTCACCAGCGCGCGGATGGCGGCCACGTCCCGGCCCGGCGGCGCGCCGAACTGGCGCCGGTAATCCCGGTTGAAGTGCGACGCGCTTTCATACCCGATGGCATAGCCCACGGCGGAGACCTCATGGTTTTCCAGCAGCATCCGCCGCGCTTCCTGCAGCCGCACCAGCTTCTGGAACTGCACAGGCGAGAGGGTCGTCACCGCCTTGAAGTGGCGGTGAAAGGAGGCAAGGCTCATCCCCGCCATCTCGGCCAGATCGGGCACTCGCAGCGGCTCGCGGAAATGATCGCGTATCCATGCCGTCGCCCGGCCGATCCGCGCCGCCTGACTGTCCCGCAGCCCCATATGGCGCAGCATCGGGCCGAGAGATCCGTTGAGCAGCCGCCAGACGATCTCCCGCTTCACCAGCGGCGCCACCACCGGAATATCGCGCGGATTATCCAGCAGCCGCAGCAGACGGCCCAGCGGGTCCATCAGGGCCTCGTCCAGCTTGTCGGTGTGCAGCGCCGTGAAGGCAGGTTCGGCCGCCGCCTCGCCCGCCAGCGCCGGCAGCATCCCGGCCACCATCGCCGGATCAATCTCCACACTGAAAGCAAGGTAGGGCCGCTCTGGCGAGGCCTCCACTATCCGCGCCGTCACCGGCACATCCACTGACGCCAGCAATCCTTGCCCGGCCCCATAGTGAAACGCCCGCTCGCCCAGCATCGAAACCTTCCCGCCCTGCAGTACGGCGCAGAAGGACGGCCGGTAAACCGAGCGGATTTCCATCGGCGCTTCGGTCCGGGTCAGCAGCAGGCCGTCCACCGGCGTCTCCCGGCCATAATGGCGGGCGTGCTGGTCCAACAGGTCTGCAAGGGTCTTGAGATCATCGGTCATGGAATCACAAAACCACATTCTCCCGCGCGGGGCGATGCCCCTCACAGGCATTTGAGAGAATTGGGCAAGACTTTGAGAGGATCGTCACCGGACAGCGCCGCCTGCAGGGCTTAAATCAGGGCCATTCCAATCCCTCAGAACGGAGCCCTCCCCATGCGTATGCGACAACTCGGCAATTCCGGCCTTTTCGTTTCCGAACTCTGCCTAGGCACAATGACCTTCGGCGGCAGCGAAGGCATGTGGGGCATGATCGGCCAACTCCAGCAGGAAGAAGCCGACAGCCTCGTCAAAGCCTCGCTCGATGCAGGCATCAACTTCATCGACACCGCCAACATCTATTCCATGGGCCGCAGCGAGGAAATTCTCGGCCAGTCCCTGCGCAATCTGGGCGTGCCCCGGCATGAGGTCGTCATCGCCACCAAGGTGCTTGGCCCCATGTCCGAAGGCCCGAACAATCGCGGCGCCTCCCGCGGCCACATCCTCTACCAGGCCGAAGCCAGCCTCAAACGCCTCGGTCTCGATCATATAGACCTCTACCAGATCCACGGCTTCGACACCGCCGCGCCGATGGAAGAAACCCTCGAAGCGCTGAACTCCCTCGTGCAAAAGGGCGCCGTTCGGTATCTGGGGCTCTCCAATTGGGCGGCGTGGCAGGTAATGAAAGCCATCGGCGTCACCCAGCTGCGCCAGCTTGCCCCCATCATCTCGCTGCAGGCGTATTACACCCTCGCCGGGCGCGATCTTGAGCGCGAAGTCATCCCCATGCTGACGGCTGAAAAGGTTGGCCTCATGGTTTGGAGCCCGCTGGCTGGCGGGTATCTCTCCGGCAAGTATGACCGGGAAGGCCGTGGCAATGACGGCCGCCGGGCCACCTTCAATTTCCCGCCCGTCAACATGGATCGCGGTTACGCCGCCATTGAGACGATGCGGGAAATCGCCGCCGCCAAAGGCGCCAGCGTCGCCCAGATCGCGCTTGCCTGGCTGCTGCATCAGAAAGCCGTCACCAGCGTCATCATCGGCGCCAAACGGCCAGACCAGCTTGCGGACAATATCGGCGCCACAAAGGTCAGCCTCAGCCCGGAAGACCTTGCCCGCCTGAACGACGTTTCCCGCCTGCCGGAAGAATATCCCGGCTGGATGCTGGACCGTCAGAGCACATACAGAAGCGCCTGAGCGGTACCCGGAGCGGCAGGCGGGCCATCCGCCTGTCTGCCGCCTCAGGCTTTCAGAAATTCCAGCCGCGCATCCACGCGCCCCGGCTTCACTTCACTGATCTCGGCACTGACAATGCCTTCCGCCACGAATGGGTCTGCCGCCACGCGCGCTTCCAGCGCTTCGCGGGAGGTGTTGTGCGCCAGCACGGCCCCGCCCAGGCCGGGCGCCAGGCTGCCCGTCACCAGGAACACACCATCGGCAAATCCCTCGCCGATCCAGGCATTGTGCGCCTCCATGAATTGCGGCGCCGCTGCCTTGTTGGCTGCAAACTTCAATTGAACGAAATACATCTGCCTCTCCCTCCTGAAACAATCAGCGCCGCGCCCTGGCAAAGCGCTTTGCCTGCGCCGCCAGCCAGGCGCACATGCCGTCCACCTCCCGCCGGACAAACGCCTCATCCTTGAACGCATTGGCCAGCGTTGCTGTGCCCTGAGACCAGCCCAGCACATGCAGCGCCAGCGCGCCGGCCTCATCGCCTGCGCCCAGCGCTTCAAACTCTGCCGCCAGCCAGTCCCGGAACAGCGCAAACACATCCGCCGCCCGCGCCCTGGCCGCATGGTCCAGCTTTGCCAGCTCCTGGCACAGCGTCCCCACAGGACAGCCATAGGCCATGATTCTGGTCTGGTTCATGATCAGGATACGGATAAAGGATTCGATGCGCGCCACGGGGGAAACGCCTTCCGCCGCCCAGCCCGCCAGCATCGCGCGCGTTGTCTCAAGGCGCCGGTCGATCACCGCGTCGAGGATCTCGTCCTTGGTGCGGAAATGGTAATAGAAATTGCCCCGCGACAGCTTCACCGCCCCGGCAATGTCGGCAAAGGAAGTGTGGTCAAAGCCCCGCTGGTAAAACAGGTCGTCGGCCGCCGCCACGATCTCTTCGCGTGTATCCCGCGCGCCCATACTCGCCCCCAAGGCCAGAAGCTTCGCCGGGCCCTGCGGCCCAGCCTCCAACCCTGATTAGGACAATCGCCCTAATCGCGCAATAGGACAATTGACCTAATCTTGAAATGCGCCGGAAATTGCCGGCCTAGCTCTTGTCCTTCACGCCCATCTGCTGCGCATAGCCCTGCGCCACCATCTGGGCCATCAGGTCGAACAGTTTGTCCGGGTCGGCCCGGCGCAAGCGGGCGATCTCCGCCTCCATGCCCTCGGCCAGCACCAGTTCGCGCACGCCGTCTTTCAGCGCCTCCAGAATCCGCCGCGCCGCTTCCTCCGCAGGCATACCATTGTCGATGGCCGTATCGCTGAAGCCGCGCGCATTGGCAGACCCGTCCAGCGCATTCTTCGACACATTCGTCTTCACAGAGCCCGGCGCCACCACTAGAACCTTGATGCCCTGATGCGCCGTCTCCGCGCGCAGGCTGTCATTATAGCCGATCAGGCCCGCCTTGGCCGCGCTATAGGCGCTGCGCAGCGGCGGCCCGGCAATGCCCGCCACGCTGGAGATTGCCACGATCTGCCCGCCGCCCGCGCCCACCATCTTCGGCAGCAGCGCCTGCGTCAGCGCAATCGGCGCCAGCAGGTCGATGGCGATGATCTTTTGATACACATCAAACACCGTATCCACCGCCATCGAGCGCTGCGAGATGCCGGCATTGTTGACCAGGCCGTCCACACGCCCGGCCCAGTTCCAGGCCGTCTCCACCGCGCCCGGCAGGGCGGAATAATCCGTCGCCTCAAACGGCAGCACCAGCGCATCTGTCTTAAGCTGCGCCTTCACCTCTTCCAGCGCGCCCACATTCCGGCCAGACAGGATCAGCTTCGCCCCCGCCGCCGACAATGCCTGCGCCACCGCCGCGCCGATGCCGGAAGATGCCCCCGTGATCCACCACACCTTGCCTTCAAACATGCCGCTTTCCTCCAATGCTGATATCCTGCCGAGTGTTTCAGGCGTGGCTGCAGATGTAAACGCCCCGCCGCGTCACGCCGCCGCTGTAAAGTGCAGCGTTGCTGTCAGCCCCGCCCCGGCATTGCGGCGCAGATCCAGCCGTCCGCCATGCGCCCGCATGATCTGCTCCACGATGGAGAGGCCCAGCCCCGCGCCCTGGCTGCGCCCGTCGCTGCCGCGCGCAAAGCGTTTGGTTACCTCCGCCAGCTTGCCTTCCGGGATACCCGCGCCCTGATCGATCACCGAAATGCGCAGCGGCCCCTGCTGCAGCGCCACAGTGATCGGGGCGCCCTCTGCCGAATGCTGGATGGCGTTTTCAATGAGGTTGATCACGGCGATCGACAGCGCGTCCGGATCGGCCACCGCCCTGACCGGCGTGTCACAGCCCTCACAGCCCAGATCAACCCCGGCCTGCCGCGCCAGCGGTTCCATCCGCACCACAATATCCATGATCAGATCACTGACATCTATGGACTGCCCCGGCAGCACGCTCAGCCGGTCGGCATTGGCATGCGCCAGCAGCTGCATGCTCAGCCGGATCAGCGCATCGGTATCCTGGCGCAGCTTGGCAAGGTCGGCATGGCCGCCATCCTGCTGCAACCGCGCTTTCAGGGCAGCCAGCGGCGTGCGCAGCGTGTGGGATGCGTCCAGAATGAACGCCCGCTCCCGCTCCATGGCGGCGGCCAGCCGGTCCAGGCTGCCATTCAGCGCCCGCACCAGATCCACCACCTCATCCGGCGGGTTCTCCACGATCAGGGGGCGGATATCCTGGAACTCCGAAACGCCCCGCGCCTGCTCGGCAATCTCGCGCAGCGGCCGGAGCGTCTGGCGTACAAATCCCGTCACCACCCAGAAGCTGAGAACGGCAAAGGGCAGCAGCGGGATCAGCACATGCACCGTCACCTCAGTGAGGATCATCCGGTAAAACCGGAAGGCCGGGTCGCTCGCCACAATCGTCTCGACACGGCAGGCCTCTGGTCCGCCGCAATCAAACTCCTTGCCTGCCAGCCAGAAGCCCTCTTGCGTCTGCACCGTCCACTCGTCAATCCCGGCAACAGACCGTCGCTTGATGCCCGACCAGTCGAACGCCGACTGCGCCATCGGTTGCCCATCCGGCCCAGACAGAGCCCAGCCATAGGCTTCCGGATACTTCTCATAGATCCCATCCTTATGCACCGCATCCGGATCAAATGGGTCTCTATGCTGCATCGCCTCCTCGAACGCGCTGGCCAGTTTCTCCGCCATCTCCAGCACCTGCCCCTGGTGCAGGTCGGTCACGTCGCTGCCATAGTCAAACGCCACGGTCCCCACCATCAGCAACCCCACGCCGAGGCTCACCCCCAGCAGCCGCCGCCGCAGGCGCGCTTCCAGCGACCATTTCGAGCTAGGCGCCACCATCGCCCTCGCTCAGCACATAGCCCACACCCCTTATGGTGCGCAGCGACACTTCCGATCCGTACTCCTTCAGCACCGAGCGCAGCCGCGACACCGCCGCCTCCAGCGCGTTGGGCCCGGCCTGTGTGTTCTGATCGTAGAGCGCATTCTCCAGATAGGGCCGCGAGCTTACCCGCCCCGCCTTGCGCATCAGCGCCGCCAGCAGCTGATGCTCCCGGCGCGGCAGCGTCACCGGCCGCCCGCGCACCAGAACCCCGCCAGAGCCAAGATCCAGCTTCACATCCGCCAGCTCAATCACATCGCTTTCCATATGTCCCGGCCGCCGTAGCAGCGCCCGGCAGCGAGACAGCATCTCGGACAGGTCAAACGGCTTCACCAGATAGTCGTCGGCCCCGCCGTCCAGCCCGTCCACCCGGTCGTTCAGGCCGCCCCGCGCCGTCAGCACAAGAATGGGAATGGCCACCGCGCTGCGCCGGCATTTCTTCAGGAAGTCCACCCCGTCGCCATCGGGCAGGCCCAGGTCCAGCAGCATCAGGTCATAGCGGGTTGCCGCCAGCGCCGTCTCCGCCCCGGCAATCGAGCGCACCCAATCGACCACATACCGGCTGCTCTCCAGCGCCGCCTGCAGGCTTTCCCCCAGGCTGGCATGATCCTCAACCAGAAGCACTCTCATCCGTTCACTCGCCCTGTATCTTCTCCGCCAGATCCCCTCTGGTCCCGACATTCAAACATTCCGCGCCCCTCCACAACAAGGTGTTGCCTCTGCGCTGCATTGACATTCCCTGCGCCCTGCTCAAAGGTAGTGATAGCTATCTTTTTGACGGAGAGGTTTCATGCGCGCACTTGTCTTTCGCGGCGTCGGCCAGCCGCTGCAGCTCGAGACCCTGGACGATCCCACTCCCGGCGAAGGCGAGGTGGTCCTCAAGGTTGGCCGTTGCGGCATCTGCGGCACCGATCTTCACCGCACAGAGCACAATATCTGGACCTGCCGCCCCCCGGTGGTCCTGGGCCATGAATTCGCCGGAGAGATCGTCGCCTTGGGTAAGGGCGTGGAGGGCCTGAAGACGGGCATGCGCGTCACCGCGCTGCCCTATATCGGCTGCGGCAAATGCCGGGCCTGCCTGGCAGGCAATCCGCACTACTGCCCCACCCGCCTCAATACCGGCACCGAGGACATCGCGGGCGGCTATGCCGAATATGTGAAGGTCGGCGCGGGTAGCTGCCTGCCACTGCCCGCCGCGCTCTCCCTTGATGATGGCGCGCTGGTAGAGCCGCTGGCTGTCGGCCTGCACGGCGTCAAGCGCGGCGGCGTTCAGCCCGGAGACCGCGTCCTGGTCATCGGGGCTGGCCCCATCGGCCTTGCCGCAGCCTATTGGGCAAGGCTCGCAGGCGCCAGCCGGGTCGCCGTCTCTGCGCCCTCCACCCGCCGCCAACCGCTGGCCGAGGCAATGGGCGCCACCGCCTTCATCGCCGCCAGCGATGACGCCGCCCTGGCGGCCGCCTCTGAAGAAGCCCTTGGCGGCGCGGCAGATGTCGTCCTCGAATGCGTGGGCCAGACCGGCATGATCCAACGCGCCCTCGCCTGCGTGCGCACCGGTGGCCGTGTCGTCGTGCTCGGCGTCTGCCTCCAGCCGGATACCTTCCTGCCGCTCACCGGCCTCGCCAAGGAAGCCGATCTGCGCTTCTCCGTCGTCTATGATGTGGCCGAGTTCCAGGCCTGCATCGATGCGCTGGACGCTGGCCATGTTTCCCCTCGCGCCATGATCACCGATACGGTCTCGCTGGCAGATGCGCCCGCTGCCTTCGAGGCGCTGCGCAGCCGCACGCATCAATGCAAGGTCATGGTCGCGCCCTGGGCCTGACCCCGGCTTCAGCCGATCAACTCGCGCGATCCCAGAACCGATGCCCACACCTTGAGGCTGCGTGTCTGGTAGGCGGTCATGGCCTCCACCAGCCGGCCGCGCTCATTACCGCCCAGAATTTCCTCCGGCAACAGAGGATCGCGCACGATCTGCGCAATCACCTGGCGGCCCACCAGCAGGCCCTCCCGCGCCGCCGCTTCCGGGCCAAGCCGCACCAGCCGGCGCTCGCTCGCCGCCAGCCGCTTCAACTCGGCCACATAGCCAGCCTTCAGCGCCGCAGCGTTCCATAGGCCCTGCGCCGCCTGTGCCTGCACGCGGTCCAGCCCGGAAACGGCAAACACGTCTGCCTCGGTCCTCAGGCCAAGTTCGGCAAGCTGCGCCCGCATCGCGCCCACCCCGCCTTTCAGATTGTCCGGCCTCAGATGAAGCCCCGGCTTCCACGTCCGGAACCCGCGCAGCGCCAGGGCGCGCTGATGCCGCCGCGCAATTGTCCGCTCTCCGCCGCTCAGCCCGGCATCCTGCACGCCGATCCAGCCGCCCTTCCATGCCACCATCCAGCCCAGCCGCTCGCGCCAATGGCCCACATCCTCATAAAGTGGCCGGTAGGCGGGGTGAAAGGCATAGACGCCCCGCTCCGTCTTGCGGATCTTCTCCTGCCGCGCCAGCCGGGTCAGCGCCACGCGCACCACCGGCTCGGCCAGCCCCATGATGACGCCCGCCCGGCAGAGGTCCTGCGCAGACATCCGCCCGCCCTTTGCGGTCGAAAGAAAGTCCAGCACCAGATCCGTCGCAGCAGGCAGGGGTGTGGTCATGGGGCTCCGGCTGTTCCCGTCAGGGGCAAGATTGCAAGTTTCATCAAATGGCATTATTCGTCAAACATTGAAACATATGAAACAGGGGAACCAATCATGACGGGCGCCAGCGAACCAGCCCATGTGCGCGTCGAGATCGACGGCGCTGTCACCACCCTCATCATGGACCGGCCAGACCGCCGCAATGCGGTGGACAGGCCCATGGCCTTTGCCCTGCGCGATGCCATTCGGGCGTTTGAGGCAGACGATACCCAGCGCGTTGCCGTCCTCTGGGGCGCCCACGGAAACTTCTGCGCCGGGGCAGACCTCACCGCCCTGGAAGATCCCGCCCGCGCCCATGAACTCACCTCCGACGGCAGCGGCTCCGGCCCGATGGGCCCCACGCGCCTCGCCATCTCCAAGCCCCTCATCGCCGCCGTCGCGGGCTACGCCGTCGCCGGCGGTCTCGAACTCGCCCTGCTGGCGGATATGCGTGTGGTGGAGGAAACCGCCACCTTTGGCGTCTTTTGCCGCCGCTGGGGCGTGCCACTGATTGATGGCGGCACGGTCCGCCTACCCCGTATCGTCGGCATGGGCCGCGCGATGGACATGATCCTCACCGGCCGCCCGGTCGATGCGCAGGAAGCTCTCGCCATGGGCCTGGCCAACCGCATTGTCCCGGCCGGTCACGCGCGCCACGCCGCCGAGGCGCTCGCTCGGGAGATTGCCGCCTTCCCTCAACAATGCATGCTGGCAGACCGTTACTCCGCCTACGCCCAATGGGATATGCCGCTGGACGAAGCCCTCCGCCAGGAAGGCCGCCTCAGCGCCCCCATCGTCGCCGCCGAAGGCCGCGCCGGGGCAAAGCGCTTTGTCGGCGGCGCAGGCCGTCACGGCAAGTTCACCCAGCCCGAAGACTGACCCTCGGAGACCCCGCTCATGCCCTCATCCGGCCCCCTCTGCATTGACCTGATCGAACGCGGCGCCGCTGCCAACGCTGCCCGCACCGCCATCGTCTTCGGCGACCAGGCGTGGACCTTCGCGGAAATCAATGCGGAAGCAAACCGCCTCGCCCATGCCCTGCGCGGCCTCGGCGCCGGCCATGGCGCGCGCGCCGGCCTGCTGGTCAACAACGGCCCCTTTTCCGTCCCGCTGGACTTTGCCTGCGTCAAGGCGGGCATCAACCGCGTACCGCTGAACGCGCGCCTCTCCGTCGAAGAACACGCCCGCATGCTGGCCGAGGCAGACGCCCGCATCCTCATCTATGGCCCAGACCTTGCCGATCGCGCCATCGCCCTCGCGCAGGCTGCCCCCGGCCTTGCCATCCACGGCCTCAGCGATGCTCTCTCCCGCCTCGCCGCCACCCAGCCAGACACCCCGCCCCCGCTTGCCGCCAAACCTGACGACATCATCCTTACCCTGTATACCTCCGGCACCACCGGCGTGCTGAAGGCGGCCCAGCATACGCAAGCCTCCTACGCGGCCATCTGCCGCAACATCCTGCTCAATCTCTTCCCTGTCAGCCAGGACGACGCAATGCTCCACGCCGCCTCGCTGATCCATGCCAGCGGCACCTTCGTCCTGCCCTTCTGGCTGCGCGGGGCCCGCTCGGTCGTCCTCCCCGCCTTCACGCCCGATGCCTTCCTCTCTGCCATTGCCCAGCACCGGGTCACCGCGATCAACCTCGTGCCCACCATGCTCCACATGCTGCTGGAAAACCCCGGCCTCGACGCGCATGATCTCTCCAGCCTGCGCCACATCATCTACGGCGCCTCGCCCATGCCCCGCGCCGTCATCACCCGCGCCATTGCAAAGTTCGGCCAGGAAAAGTTCTGGCAGTATTTCGGCCAGACCGAAGCTCCCCTCTGCCTGGCTGTGCTGCGCCCGGAAGATCATGAGGGCGACCTGCTCGGCGCCTGTGGCCGCCCGGCGCTGGACGTTGAAATCCGCCTGGTGGACGATCAGGGCAATGACGTTCCCAAAGGCGAAGCAGGGGAAATCCTTGTACGGACACCATCCTCCGCCGCCGGCTATTTCAACGCGCCAGACCTTACCGCCCAGTCTTTCGATCCCGATGGCTGGGTCCACACCCGCGATGTCGGCCTTTTCGATGCGCGCGGCTTCCTCCACCTGCGAGACCGCACGTCTGACATGATCATCTCCGGCGGTTACAACGTCTACCCGCGAGAGGTCGAAGACGCCCTGATGTCCCACACGGCTGTTCTCGAAGCCGCCGTCGTCGGCGAGCCGGATGAGAAATGGGTCGAAGCCGTCACCGCCTTCGTCATCCTCCGCCCCGGCCAGCAGGCAGGCGAAGCCGATCTCATCGCCCATGTCGCCGGCCAGATCGCCTCCTACAAGAAGCCCCACAAGGTCATCTTCACGGATGCGATTCCGAAAACCGCTGTCGGAAAGCTTGATCGCAAATCCCTCCGCGCCCGCCTGAAGGAAACGGCCGGCTAGGCCTGTCCTTGCGGCGGCTCTTCTATTGGGCCGCCTTAAAGGCTAACACGGCAGGGCGCCGCCCGGAGACACGCCTTGCCCTTCCCCCGCCTCGCCGATGCCTTCGAGCAGTTCCGCCACCGCCTTCCGGCGCGCGCCCGCCTCTTCATCGGCGGCGCCAGTGGAGAGCCTCTCGGCCTCGCCCGCCTCTTCAAGGCAGACCCGGAGCTCACCAGCGGCCTCACCTTCCTCGGCGCCTGGATCGCGGGCATCAACGTAACCGACTGGGCCGGCTTCCATCATGACGCCAGCGCCGAAACCATCTTCCTGCCCCCCGCCCAGCGCCCCTCTTTCGAGGCTGGCCGAACCCGCTTCCTGCCTCTCTCCTACAGCCAGGCATGGCACTGGATGGCGCAAACCCCGCTTGATGGCGCCGTCCTGCTCGTCTCTCCGCCAGATGCGGAGGGGAACGTCTCCCTCGGCGTCAGCCCGGATTATTCCCCCCTCATGCTCGCGCGCGGCGGCGTGCCCCTCCTGGGCATCATCAATCCGCAAATGCCCGCCCCGCCGAATTCACCCAAAGTCCCGCTGTCGAAATTTAATCAGCTAGCGGAGGATGACCACCCAATTCTGGTGCTTCCCGGCGGCCTGCTCCCATCCGTCTTCGAAACCATCGCAGGCCACATCGCCGCCCTCATCGATGAAGGCGACGCGCTGCAATTCGGCGTCGGCAATGTGCAGCAGGCTATCCTCTCCGCGCTGAAAGGCCGGCGCGGCCTGCGCATCTATTCCGGCATGGTGTCAGACCCCGTTCTGGGAATGCTCGACGCTGACCCCACCCTGCGTGTCGACACCGGCGTCGCCACCGGCACGAAGGCCCTCTACGACCGGATGGCGACGGAATCCCGCGTCCACTTCCACCCCGTCTCGAAAACCCATTTCGCCAGTGCGCTGGCCGCCGTGCCGCGCCTGCGGGCGATAAACTCCGTGATCGAAGTGGATCTCTTCGGCCAGGCGAATGCCGAGTTCATCAATGGCCGTCAGGTGGCGGGGCAAGGCGGCCTCAACGATTTCCTGCGCGGCGCCGCCCTCTCCGAAGGCGGCCTCGCCATCACCGCCCTGATGGCCACCGCCAAAGGCGGCGAAATCAGCCGCATCGTCCCCCGCCTCCCGCCCGATGCCGTCACCGTCATGCGCACGGATATGGATGTCGTCATCACCGAATACGGCACCGCCCGCCTTCGCGGCAAAAGCATCGACGCGCGCGCCGACGCGCTGATCGCCATCGCGGACCCGCAGCACAGACCCATGCTGGCGGAAGAATGGGAAGCGATGCGTAGGCGGATTTAGTCAGGGCGCACGGGCCGCCAAACCACTCAACACTCATCCTGAGCAAAGTCGAAGGATGGCCAAGCAACGCACCGCCAGCCCCGGCTCATCCTTCGACGTCGCTCAGGATGAGCCGTTCGATGGCTGAAGCATCCAGAACAGTTTAAATCACGCCCCGCGCCTTCAGCGCCGCCGCGTCCTCCGCGCTCAGCCCCGCCTCACGCGCGATCTCCACCGAATGCTCACCAAAGGCGGCCAGCTTCGGGTTCGGCTTCGGCGGCTCCTTCGCAAAGCGGATCGGCGGGCCCACATGCCGGTTGCCATCCGCGTCGGTGAACACCATGCCGCGCTCTGCCGTGAACGGATCGTCAAACGCCTCCTTCAGATTGCGCACCGCCGCCCAGCAGCAGTCCACCGGCGCCAGGAACGCCTCCCAATGCGCCTGCGTCTTGCTGGCAAAGGTCTCGCGGAAGAAGGCCTTCAGCGGCTCCTGCTCATCGCCCGGCGGGATCTTCGCATAGGGCAGAAGGTCCACGCGCCCTAGCGCCGTCAGAAGGTTCTCGGCAAACTTCACTTCCGATCCGCCGATCACGATAAACCCGCCATCCGAGGTCGGATAGATCGCGTTCATCGCCGCCCCGCCAAAGCTGCGCATCTTCTTCGGCTCGGGCGCCGCGCCCTTGCCAAAGGTCGGCCCCAGCACATTCGGCGTCCAGGCAATGGCGGCGTCATACATCGACATGTCGATATAATCGCCCTCGCCCGTCTGCGTGCGCCGGTAAAGCGCCATCAGGATCGCCGACAGCGCCATCAGCGAGGCGGAGGCATCCGCAAATGGAACAGGCGGGGGCGCGGGCTGCCCATCGCTGAGGCCCCGGCCAAGGTCCATCAGCCCCGTCATCGCCTGCACCACCAGGTCATGCGCCGGCTTCTGCACATGTTGCCCTTCCTGCCCGAAGGCAGAGATCGAGCAGTAGACGATCTTGGGGTTACGCGCCGACACCGCCTCATAGCCCACGCCGAGGCGCTTCACCACGCCGGGCCGGAACGCCTCGACAAACACGTCCGCCTCCCCGGCGAGCTTCAGCAGCAGCGCCACACCGGCAGGGTCTTTCAGGTTCAGCTTCAGGCTGCGCTTGCCGCGCGCCACATTGCGAAACCACACGGTCGTCCCGTCCGGCGTCCGCTCCCCGATCTCCCGCACCGGCTCGCCCACGCCATTGGCCGGCTCCACCATGATCACGTCGGCCCCATGGTCGGCCATCATCATCGTCATGTGCGGACCGGGCAGGAAGGCCGAGAGATCGAGAACTTTGACACCGGCGAGTTTCATGCGTCTTCCTTGTTACAAATTCATCTGAGACTGGGTGGTCAGCGCAACCAGCTTGCCCGCCTCCGTTTCGATCCGCGTCTGCCAGACCTGCAGCCGGCGGCCAACACTTACAGGTGCGGCAGTTGCTCTCAGAACCGTCCCTACCGGCGCTCCCGAGATCAGGTTCGTCTTGCTCTCGGTCGTGGTCGTCATCTTGGCCTCTGGCGGCAGGCTCAGAAACGCGCCAATCGCGCCCACGCAATCGGCCAGCGTCATCAGGAACCCGCCATGGGCAATCGCGCCCGCCGTGCAGTGCGCCTCGCCCACGGTCACGCGGCCGATCACGGCCTCCCGGTCGGCCTGAACCAGCTCCAGCCCGATCGTCTTCGCAAACGGCATCGATGCCGCCAATGCCTTGAGATGTGTGTCGGTCATACCTGTCCTCGCCCTGCCAATTATGTGTCCGGATTTGTCCAAACTTGTCCGGGAATTGTCCCGGTTTGGCCGCGTGTGTCCACCCGCTGGCACAGGTCGTCCTGCATTGCCGGGGGAACTATAAGGGCGCGCAACTGTTGGATAAGTCCCGCCGGAGATGCGCCCATGCCCCTGAAACTCAAGGATTCCTCCCTCCTCAAAACGGAGGCTTACCTCGCCGGAAAGTGGACCGCCGCCAAATCCGGCCAGACATTCAATGTCACCAACCCCGCCACCGGCGAAATCCTGGCAACCGTCCCCAAAATGGGCGCTGGCGAAACCCGCCAGGCCATTGATGCGGCCGCCGATGCCTTCCCCGAATGGTCGGGCCTGCTGGCCGAAAAACGCGCGCGCATCCTGCGCCAATGGTTTGATCTTCTTATGGAAAATCAGGCAGACCTCGCCGCCATCATGACCGCCGAACAGGGCAAACCCCTCTTCGAAGCCAAAGGCGAAGTCGCCTATGCTGCCTCCTTCATCGAATGGTTTGCCGAAGAATCCCGCCGCACCTATGGCGACATCATCCCCACCCATAATCCCGGCGCCCGCATCCTCGTCACCCACGAACCTGTCGGCGTCACAGCCGCTATCACGCCGTGGAACTTTCCCGCCGCGATGATCGCCCGCAAGGCTGGCGCTGCCCTTTCCGTCGGCTGCCCCATGGTTGTGAAACCCGCCTCCGCCACCCCGCTCACGGCCCTCGCCATGGCCGAACTGGCCAGCCGCGCCGGCATTCCCGCGGGCGTGCTCTCAGTCGTCACCGGCTCTGCCGGAGAGATCGGTGGCGAACTGACCAGCAATCCGAAAGTCCGCAAGCTCAGCTTCACCGGCTCCACGGAAACCGGCAAAAAACTGATGCAGCAGAGCGCCACCACCCTCAAACGCCTCAGCCTGGAGCTCGGCGGCAACGCCCCTTTCCTGGTGTTTGATGACGCGGATCTGGACGCCGCCGTGAAAGGCGCCATCGCCTCGAAATTCCGCAATTCCGGCCAGACCTGCGTGTGCGCAAACCGCTTCCTGGTGCACGATGGCATCTATGATGCCTTTGCCGAAAAGCTCACCGAAGCGGTCCAAAAACTCAATGTCGGCAACGGGATGGATGAAGGCATCGACCAGGGTCCCCTGATCAATGAGGATGCTGTGGAAACCGTCAAAACCCATATTGAAGACGCCCTCCTCAAGGGCGCCCGTATCGAACTCGGCGGCAAGCCCCACAAGCTGGGCGGCACCTTCTTCGAACCCACGGTCCTCACTGATGTGCCGCCCACCGCCCGCATTGCGCGCGAGGAAACCTTCGGCCCCGTCGCCGCCCTCTTCCGCTTCGGGGATGAGGCAGAGGCCATCGCCATGGCCAATGATACAGAGTTCGGCCTCGCCGCCTACGCCTATACCAAAGACCTCGCCCGGGCCTTCCGCGTCTCCGCCGCGCTCGATTATGGCATCGTCGGCATGAATGAAGGGCTGATCTCCACCGCCATCGCCCCTTTTGGCGGGCGCAAGGAAAGCGGCTTTGGCCGCGAAGGCTCAAAGTATGGTGTCAGCGATTATCTCGACATCAAATACACGCTGATGGGGGGCCTCGGCTAAAACCCCGAGCCCTCAGAACGAATACCGGCTCGGCGAGACACCAAACGCCCGCTGGAACATCGCGCAGAAGGCGCTCGCACTGTCATAGCCCACATCCATCGCCACGCTGGTGACGCTCGATCCGGTGGACAGCAGAGACAGCGCCTCCAGCAGCCGCACCTGCTGGCGCCACAGGGCAACCCCCATCCCCGTCTCGCGCTTGAAGGCGCGGGTAAAGCTGCGCCGGCTCATCCCGGCAATGTCGGCCCATTGGTCAATGTCGCGCTGGTCGGAGGGGTTCTCGATGATCTCGCGGCATACGCGCACCAGCCGCGGATCGGTCGGCATAGGGGCGGCATAGGGCACCTTGGGCGAGGCCAGCAGCTCGCTGATAAGCAGGCTGACAATCTGCCCCTCCCGGCCCTGCAGATCATAGTCATGGTCAAACTGCGTCACTTCCAGGATCAATGCCCGCAGCAGCTGGCCAACCTCGACGATATGACAGTCCGGATCGTCCCGCTCATATCTCGGATCGATGTAGAGCGTCCGCAGCGACACCGGCCCCCGGCAGGAAACCTCATGCTGCACCTGGCTGGGAATCCACACCGCCCGCTGTGGCGGGATCACGAAACTCGTCTTGTCCGTCACCACCGACATGACGCCCGAGCAGGCATAGAGCAGTTGGATACGCTCGTGCGAATGCGCCGTATCGACAAAGCCGGAAGGATATTCATCCGTCAGCGCCACCACCGGGCGGCGGCTGAGATCGAGTTGATGGGTGCTTTTCATCCTGTCCTCTCGGGACTGCCGTAACACCCGCAAATGATGCCACCATCCGCTGATGTGACAAGAT
Organism: Hyphomonas sp. NPDC076881; assembly: GCF_050269995.1. NCBI lineage: Bacteria > Pseudomonadati > Pseudomonadota > Alphaproteobacteria > Hyphomonadales > Hyphomonadaceae > Hyphomonas > Hyphomonas sp. NPDC076881. The sequence continues at coordinate 26,926 of NZ_JBNNJJ010000024.1, forward strand.
GATGACTGACTTCGTGGCCCAAAAAAGAAAAAATATGACCTAATGAAACCTGTCGGGCCAAAAAAGGCGGCAGCGCTGCTTAAAGCATGACCGGAGCGCCTTCGCCCGCCGGCAGCCACGCCACCGGCGGGCAAGGCGCGCCCTCAGCGGATAAAAGCCAGGCTGATACCTGCGGCGATCCCGGAATTGCGGAAGGATGTCACTTCGCCATTCTCGAAACGGTGGGCGAAGGACGCCTCATCGGCCGTATCGGCGCGCGCGAAGAAGCCGAACTCCACGAATTCCGAAACCGGCCGCGCCGCCGCCAGTTCAATCCCCGCATAAGAGCGGTGGGCCGAATCGTCCCCCGGCTGAACAAATCCCGCTCGGCCGATTGCCGACAGCGTCCAGTCACCCAGCGCCCATTCCGGCCCGGCGGCAAACTCCAGCCCCCAGTCCTTCAGGTCCGCATCGTAAAAACCGATCAGCGTCGGCGCGAAGGGCGCCTCCAATGTGACTGCGCCCACCATTTCCAGGCTCGGGTCTGCCTCTTCCCCCGGATAGGTCAGCCAGTTGATGGAAACATCGGCGCTGTAGCCATGCCGGCTCCAGGCAACGCCTAGGGTAAAATCGGCCTCATCCTCAAACGCCGCCTGCTGATCGCCCACGGGCAGCAGGCGGTAAAAAGCTCCGTAGACGGTTGCTTCCTGAACATCGACCTCGATACCGGCGCCGAATTCGAGCGTTTCGCCTCGACATAGGCCTGAAGTTCCCATTGCGTGCCAAGGCCGGGAATGTCGCCATGCGCGCCCAGCCCCACACCGCCGCCAGCCTAGTGTCATCGATACCATTGCGCCAAAATCCTGTATTTCGGCTTCGGGTCTGGAGTTGTCCCTAATTGGCCAATCTGAGCGAGGCGGCCTGCCCGTGGCCCTGCGGACCCGATTGAGGTATTTTTCGACCCGGCGCATTATGGCTGTTTCCAGCCACCCCTCCTATCGTCCCGGTTGAAGAAGTACAGAAGGGTGGGCTCATGGCCGATGCGGCAACCAAGAATACATGGCTGGTGCTCCACCGCTGGTTTGGCATCATCACGGCCCTGTTCCTGTTCATTGCCGCCCTCACCGGCAGTATCCTTACCGCCCGCTCCACCCTGGACCGGTGGGCGAACAGCGATCTGTTCACCTATGAGGGCCGCGCCGCAGACCGTCTGCCGCCCATCGAGGCCGTCGCCTTCTATGAAGCGGCCAACCCGGCCATCCAGGTCACCGGTTTTCCTCTGAGTGCAGATGAAACGGAAAACATCGTCATCACGGTGGCGCCCAAACCTGGCGAAGCCGCGCTTGATTATGACGAGGTTTTTCTCAATCCCGCCACCGGCGAAGCTGCCGGTATGCGCAGCACCGATCCGGGCCTGAACAATCGCCAGCTCATCCCGCTGATCTTGGAGCTGCATTATAATCTTCTGGCGGGCGATGCCGGCCGCATCTTCATGGGTTTCGTCGCGCTCGGCTGGCTCATCAGTTCCGGCGTCGGCCTCTACCTCACTTTCCCGCGCAAAGGCCCCTTCTTCAGGAACTGGTGGCCAAGCTGGGTCTACAGCCCGAAACGCTCCTTCGCCCGCCAGATGCTGGACATTCACCGCGCCAGCGCCCTGTGGCTCTTCCCCTTCCTCTTCATCCTGGCGTTCACCTCCGTCACGCTGAACTTCTTCAACGAGTTCTGGGACCCCTTCGCCACCACGGTAGCGCCGCTGGAAAAGTCCCTCTTCCATCTCGATGCGCCGTATCCGGGCGGCACAACACCCGCCATATCCTATGCCGACGCGCTCGCCCTGTCGCAGGCGCAGGCCGCCGCCGAAGGCATCGCCTGGAAGCCGGCCACCATGCTCTATTACCAGAACTGGAACCTCTACGGCACCACCTTCAGCGACACCGGTGACCTCAACTACAAATATCTCGGCCCCATCTACTACTATTTCGATGCCGCCACCGGCGATTGGATCCATGAGGTAAATCCCTATACGGACAGTGCAGGCCTGGTGATGATCCGCGCCGTCTATCCGCTCCATTCCGGCGAAATCGGCGGCAGCCTTGCGGTATTCTTCGTCTTCATCCTGGGCCTCGCCACGGCAGAGCAATGCGTCACCGGCATCTGGCTGTGGCTGAAGAAGCGCGGCCCCCGCATCGCCGCCAAACGCAAAGCCAACGCTGCCGCCGCCAGCGCCTGATCCGCGCAGCCCGGCCTGTCCGCCCCAACGCCCACCTAGCACAGAAGAGTATCCCCATGAGCGTTTCGCCCCTGTCCCGCACGGATGATGTTGATCCGGACGTGCGCCGCTTCATCCAGCGCACCGGGGCAGACTTTGCCGCGCTCGCCGCCGTGGCCCCGCCCACAACGATCGCCCGCCGCCGTGAAATCTGCGAGCAGGTACGCGCCCCCTGGGCCCGGGGCGGCCCGGATATGGCCGAAACCCGCATGGTTCAGATCGCCCCTAACGGCGTGCGCGCCCGCATGCACATCCCGCAATCGGGCGCCGGCAAGGGCACGCTGATCTATCTGCATGGCGGCGGCTGGACCGTTTTCAGCATCGACACACATGACCGGCTGATGCGCGAATATGCAGACCGCACCGGCTGCGCCGTTATCGGGCTAGACTATGCTCTGTCTCCGGAACACCGTTTCCCGCGCGCGCTGGAAGATGTGGAAGCCTGCCTGACCTGGCTGCGTGCCGGCGGAGCCGGGTTCGGGCTGTCCACCGGCCGCATCGCACTTGGCGGAGACTCCGCCGGGGGCAACCTCTCCCTCGCCACCGCCCTGCGCCTGCGCGACCGGGGAGAGCCCCTGCCCGACGCCCTGCTCCTCAACTATGCCGCCCTCGATACCGATCCGCGCCCCTCCTACAAACGCTATGATGGGGACCATTACATGCTCACCACAGACGAAATGCGGGATTTCTGGATCAGCTATCTCGGCAAGCCGTCCACGGATGATCCCCATGCCCGCCCGCTTCTGGCAGACCTGGCCGGTCTTCCGCCCGTGCATCTCTGCATCGCTGAATGCGACATCCTCACCGACCAGAACACAGAACTCGCCGCCCGTCTCGAAGCGGCGGGTGTCGAAGTCTCCGCCATGGTCTATAAAGGCGCCACCCACAGCTTCCTCGAAGCGGTCAGCATCTCCGCCTGCGCCGGCCGCGCCCTTCAGGATGCATCGGATTGGCTGGCCGGAATCCTCAACGCATGAGCGTGCAATTTTCATCCGTTCCGCAGGCGGACATCCTCCGCTTTGCAGCGGAAAATCCGCTCGCCTGGGTCGTGCCCGCCACTGCCCCGGCCGACGCCATCCTGATGCCGCTCCTGATGGAGACAGACGCGGCAGGCACGCCCCTATCCCTCCTGGGCCACCTGCCGCGCTCTGCTCCCCTGGTTCCCCTCCTCCGGGAAAATCCTGCCGCCACCTGCCTCTTCCTTGGCCCCCATGCCTATGTCCCGCCTGGGTGGATCTCCAAGCCCGGCTGGGCGCCCACCTGGAATTTCGTCTCTCTCAAGGTCTCCGGCGCGATCACGCTGGACGATGCCCTCACCGAGCCTGCGATCCATGCCCTTGTCGCGCATATGGAAACCCGCAATGGCTCGGGCTGGACCGCCGCCGGAATCGGCCCCCGCATTGACAGCCTGCTGCAGGGTATCATCGGATTCCGTATGCAGATCGACTCGCTCCAGCCCCGCTTCAAAACCGGCCAGGACGAGTCCGAAACCTCCCGCGCCGAAATCCACGCCGCCCTGGAAGGCCACCCGCTCCAGGCCTGGATGAAGATGCCCTGACGCCGCCGGCCAATCTGGCCCGATCGCGCAACGAAACGTCCCTCCCCGGAGGGCCCTCCGCCTGCCCCGCTGCTAGTTTCGGTAAAAAAGCCGAGGCAGCCATCATGACCCTTCCCCAGAACCAGCCCGTCCGCAGCTTCGCCCCCGGCACGCCCGAGCGCGCGGGCCTCATGGCCGAGATCGACCTGCAGCGCGCCAATCCGCGCCGCGTCCTCCCCGTCATCAACGGCCGCAAGATAGACACCGGCACCGGCACAGAGATGCGCGAGCCCCATGCCCATGCCCGCAGCCTCGGCAGCTATGCTTCGGCGGGCGCGCCCGAGGCAGAGGCCGCCATCAGGGCTGCCATGGATGCCCGGCACGATTGGGCGCGCATGCCCGCCGCCTCACGCCGGAACATCTTCCTGCGCGCGGCGGAATTGCTTGCCGGTCCCTTCAATGCCCGCCTCCTTGCCGCCACCATGCTGCAGCAGAGCAAGACCGCCTATCAGGCCGAGATCGATGCCTCCTGCGAGCTGATCGATTTTCTCCGCTTTAACGTTGCCTTCTCACAGCAGATAGAGGCGATGCAGCCGCTCTCCTCTGCCGCAGAGATGAACCGGCTGGACCATCGCCCGCTCGATGGCTTCGTTTTTGCCGCCTCCCCGTTCAACTTCACCGCCATCGCCGGCAACCTCTCCCTCGCCCCGGCGCTGATGGGCAACACGGTCGTCTGGAAACCGTCCGAACGCGCCGTATATTCGGCGGCCTTCCTGATGGACCTGTTCGAGGCGGCCGGCCTCCCGCCCGGTGTCATCAACATGCTCCCGGCGGAAAACCCCGCGCCCATCGGCGAGGCCGTGCTTGCCAGCCCGCATCTCGCCGGCGTGCATTTCACCGGCTCCACCGCCGCCTTCGACCGTATCTGGCGCGCCACTGGCGCGAACATCTCCAACTACCGTTCCTATCCCCGCCTTGTGGGGGAAACCGGCGGCAAGGATTTCGTCTTCGCCCATGCCTCTGCCAATGTCGATGCGCTCGTCACCGCCCTGGTGCGCGGCGCGTTCGATTATCAGGGTCAGAAATGCTCCGCCGCCAGCCGCGCCTATATCCCGCTCAGCCTCTGGAAACCGGTCACCGAACGCCTCGCCGATACCGTCAGCAGCCTGACCATGGGCGACGTTTCAGATTTCCGAAATTTCATGGGCGCCGTGATCGACCAGCGCGCCTATCAGCAGATCTCCGGCTTCCTCGACTATGCCGCTACCGCGCCCGGCCACCGCAAGCTTGCCGGCGACGCCCCGTCAGACAATCAAGGCTGGTTCATCCCGCCCACGGTCATCGCCTGCGATGATCCGAGGTCCCGCCTGATGACGGATGAAATCTTCGGCCCCGTCCTCGGCCTCTATGACTATCCCGATGGCAAGCTCGCCGAAACCCTCGCCCTGGTGGACCAGTCCACCCCCTACGCTCTTACCGGCGCCATCTTCGCGCAGGATCAGGCCGTCATCGACCAGCTCTCCCTCGCCCTGCGCGACGCGGCCGGGAATTTCTACATCAATGACAAACCCACCGGCGCCGTCGTCGGCCGCCAACCCTTCGGCGGCGGCCGCCGCAGCGGCACCAACGACAAGGCGGGCAGCCCCTTCAACCTCCTGCGCTGGTCCTCCCCCCGCACCATCAAGGAAACCTTCGTCGCCCCCGTCTCCCACCTCTACCCGCACATGGCCGGCTGAAGCTGTCCGGATTTGCCCTTGGAGCCCCGTTGGAGTTTTTTTGGAGCTTTCCAGAAAAAACTCCAACGCCTCTTACCCCTCTCCCTCCGGGAGAGGAGGGGCCCGCGCCCGGAGGGCGTGGGAGGTGAGGGCCCTCC
>NZ_JBNNJJ010000025.1:0-29675 GCF_050269995.1 Hyphomonas sp. NPDC076881
TGAATAGCGCTTCTTCTTCATCGCGAACTTCCTCCTTCAGGAAATCCGCCGGAAAACTAACATCAAATCCGGACCAATTTCTCCAGATCACGTCAATATCAGATCTTCTGCGATGCTGGACATGTCCGGGATGATGGGGATTGCCGGAAGTATACTGAGGCGCCCCTTGTTGCCGCTGCAGAGTCACCTGTTTCTGAACAAACCGGCGACAGCGGCTGTCATGGAAGCGGTGGAACGCATTCGCCCGGATGTGATCGTGTTCGACATGGCGCGCCTCTCCCATCTCGCCCTGGCCATTCATCGCCGCTATCCGGGCATTCGTCTGGTCCTGGACATGGATGACCGCTTGTCGAAACGGTATCAGCGGATGCTGGCCAACGAGACCGTAGGCGATCTGGGCGGCACATTCGAAGCGCGGCTGCCAGGCGCCATCCGCGTGCTGGTGCCCAGGCTCAAGAAGCTGTTGCTGCGTGTGGAAAAGAGCCTGATGGAACGCTCCGAGCGGCGTGCTGCGGACGTGTTTGACGCGATCCTGATGGTGTCGGCTCTGGAAGCCGATGAGATGCGGACTGATTGCCCCGGGAAAGCCGATGTCGTTGCCTTCCCGCCTCTGATCAACGAATTTCCCGTGCCGCAGCAGGATTTTAGCCGGAGTGTGCGCTTTGTCTTCATTGGCAATGCCGGATACGCGCCCAATGCCGAAGCGCTTGAACTGCTCGACCGTGCGGCGGTTCAAATTAGCCGGGACACAAGCAGTTCGGATGCAGATTACAGCTTCCAGGCTGCCGGCAAGCCGCTGGCCCATGCGGCTTATCAGAAGGTCGAGGTGGCTGGCTTCGTGCCTGACCTTTCCGCCTTCCTGGCAGGCAACGCCGTGCTGGTGGCGCCCCTCCTTCAGGGCACGGGCATCAAGACAAAGATCATCGACGCGCTGGAGCACAGCGTTCCGGTCATCACCACGCCGGTCGGCGCCGAGGGCCTGGGGCTGACCGAAGGCGAACACTTCATCTGCGTGCTGGGAGAAGACGATCTGGTGCAGGCTTGCCTCCACATCATACGCTCTCCGGAAGCGCGCGGAGGCCTGGCCAGAATGGCGGCGGCGGCACGCAACAAGGGCCTGACAAGCCAGAACCGGGCGATCCTGAGAGACCGGCTGACTTTTGCGTTCGGCCTTTGAGCCCGCCTCCAGGCGGGCCGAAAAAGCGGTGGCATAGCCCCGCGAAGCGTGTCACGCTTGCCTATTACTATCAGCCAAGGGGATATCTCAAAATGAGAATGGCAATTGTGGCAGGCGCGCTGGCGCTTGCGTTGACGGCATGTGGTGGCACGGGCGGGTCCAAGGCAACCATGGTGAAAGCCTGCACCGATGCGGGTGAGGACCAGGCAATGTGTTCCTGTATCGCCGATGGCCTGGAAAAAAGTCTCGACGCCAAGACGTTCAACATGGTCGCCAAAGCGATGGCGCAGGGGGAAGAAAAGGGCGGTGAAGTTCTCGATAACCTCCCGGCTGAAGAACAGTCCAAGATCATGAGCGCGATGATGAGCACCGGCATGCAGTGTGCCTTTGGCGGCGCCTGATGCTTGACGGGCAGGCGTGAGGCGGGACATTCGGACCGATGATGGAACGCCTGCCAGCCAGACTATGGACGGACGCGCTGATCCGCCGGGCAAATCTTGCCGGGGCCAGCGCGTTCGTCACCCAGCACGGCGATGAAGATCGCGGCGATGTGCTGGTGAAGGTCGCCCGGCTGGATGGTACGGCTGCGGCCTATATTCCCTCCATGAGCCTTGAGGGCGAGCGTATCTTCCTGAACCTCACTGTTCAGGGGATCGGTCCGGATGAAGCGGCCGTGGACGATTATGTCCGCCGCGCGAAGACACGCGACAGCGACCTCTGGGTCATCGAGATCGAAGACCGGGAGGGCCGGCACTTCCTGACGGAAGATGTTGAAGGGGACCCAGCCTGACGGGCTGCCATGTTTGCGCCGCAAGGCTGATGCGACTGTAATCTGGCCAGAACGCAATGCGCGAGGCATCCTCCCTTCACTGACAGGAGGAGATTCCATGAAATTGATCATTGCCTGCGCCCTCGCCGCGCTGACGCTTACGCCTGCCGCTATGGCCTGCGAATCCTATGTGGCCGATGTGAACAAGGCGGGCCTCGCCGTCAAAGCCGCCAATAATGAGCGGATGGCCGTGCAGACCCGGTTTGAGGACGCTGAAAAGGAGCGTGGCCTCGTCCGCAAGGAAATCGACACCAAGGGCAATACGCCCGAGCGCCAGGCCGAGATCGACTTCTTCCGCGCCGAAATCCGCGCCGCCGAGCTTGCCTGGACCGACCGCCAGCCAGAATGGGACGCTGCCGAGGCAGAACTCGTGACTGCGATTGACGCGCATGAAGGTGCTTGCGGCGCAAATGCGCGCACCGGCGCCCTGATGGAAGCCCTCGGGCTGAAACTCAACCGCTGAGGCCAGCGCCATAAACCGCCTGTTTACCCTATCCCAGCAGGTTGTGGCCTGCTGGGATAATCGGGGGCCTGGGCGGCAATGCTGTTCCTTCTGAATGACATCGTGACCGAGATCGAGGCGCCGGAGATGCGGCTGCTCGTCCGCAAGGCCGTGTTCGGCGGCGATGTGCATGGGATGCGGCCGCGGGAGGCGATGGAGCTGGTGCGCAGCCGCCTGCAGGCGGTGCATGACCGGGGCCAGGTGCCAGACCGCGCCATGGTCGACGATCTCGCCGCCCTGATCATCGCCAAGACCGGCGCCAATGCCGCACTGTTCCCCGTGCATGATGGCCGTGTGGCCGAAGCCCGCCTGACGATCCTGCCCGAAGCCATCCTCGACGCCGTCCGCACGCGCCTCGCCGAAGGCCGGGGCGCTGATACGGGTGCGTTCTGGACGCGGGCGGCCTGACTTAGGCTGCACAAAGCTTCGGAAACGGGTATCGACGGTCAGACGGCTTGATCTTCACGCCAAACAACTTGATCGCCCCAATATCGGATCAGCGGTGGCACATCGTTGAAACGAAGCTCAAACCAAAACTGGTCCTTCCATAGCCGCTCGCTGCCGTTCGTCATCCCGCCTAGCACAACTGAACCGCCAGCTTCCTCGTCGGTGTTCGTTACGTGCCAGCGCATAGCCAGCCCGCCGATAGATACATTTATTACCCCGTCCCATTCGTCCGTCGGGTCGAAATGGATAGTGTAGGGTCCCTCAGGCCCCCTGAAGGATAGACTGAAAGCCGTTGGAGTGGTCGTCCGCATTAATCAAAACTACTGCGGACGGTGAGTGTATTCAATGTGCCACGCGGCTCCGCTTGGGGCCGAACCGCCTAATGCCCCGCCACAGCCAGCCCCTTCATTCCATTCGCCAAATCGGCTAGGGCCTCCGGCGAAGAGAGAACCTGACCCATGTCGCACGTAACCGAAGCCGCCCGGCGGCGCACCTTTGCCATTATCTCGCACCCGGATGCGGGCAAGACGACGCTGACGGAGAACCTGCTGCTCGCGGGCGGCGCCATCCGGGCGGCCGGCGAGGTGGCTGCGCGCGGCGAGGCGCGGCGGACGAAGTCTGACTGGATGAAGATCGAGCGCGATCGGGGCATCTCGGTCTCGGCCTCGGTGATGACGTTTGAGTTTGACGGCTTCATGTTCAACCTGCTCGACACGCCGGGCCACGAAGACTTCTCCGAAGACACCTACCGCACGCTGACGGCGGCTGACTGCGCCGTCATGGTGCTCGACGCCGCCAAGGGGATCGAGCCGCAGACGCTGAAGCTGTTTGAAGTCTGCCGTATGCGAGACATCCCCATCGTCACCTTCATCAACAAGATGGACCGTGAAGCGCTTGAGCCCATCGCGCTGCTCGATGAAGTGCAGGACAAGCTGCAACTTGATACCGCGCCCCTCTACTGGCCCGCCGCCAGCGGCCAGCGCTTTGCCGGCATGCTGGACCTTGCCCGCAACCAGTTCCTGCAGTTCGAGCGCCGCCCGGGCGAGCCTGCCCGGATTGGTCCGGCCACGGAAATCTCCGGCGAGCCTGAGAGCCTTAAAGCCAATCTCGACCCCTACGTTTTCGCCGAGATGGTGGAAGGCATCGAAATGGCGCGCAGCCTGCTGCCGGAATTTGATCCGGAAGCCTTCCGCGCCGGGAATATGACGCCTGTGGTGTTTGGTTCGGCGCTGCGCTATTTCGGTGTGGCGGAACTCCTGCGCACCCTGCATTCCTATGCCCCGGCGCCGCGTGCCCAGAAGGCGGTCAAAAAAGGCGCCGAGGTGATGATCTCGCGGGATGATCCCTCCGTCAGCGGATTTGTCTTCAAGATCCAGGCAAACATGGACCCCAACCACCGCGACCGCGTGGCCTTCCTGCGGCTCTGCTCGGGCGAGTTCCGGCGCGGCATGCGCCTCAAAACCACCAGCGGCAAACAGCTCAACATCCATAACCCGCTGATGTTCATGGCGCAGGACCGGGAAATCGCTGAGACTGCCTATGCCGGCGATGTGATCGGCGTGCCCAACCATGGCCAACTGCGCGTGGGTGACTCGCTTTCGGAGAATGGCGACATCCAGTTCGGCGGCATCCCGAACTTTGCGCCCGAGCTTCTGCGCCGCGCCCGCGTGAAAGATCCGATGAAGGCCAAGCATCTGCGCAAGGCGCTGGAAAGCCTGGCCGAAGAGGGCGTCACCCAGCTCTTCCTGCCCGCTATTGGCTCAGACATGATCGTCGGCGCGGTCGGCCAGCTTCAGTTCGAGGTGATGATCGAGCGGATGACGGCGGAATACAATCTCGAAGTCATGTTCGAGCAGGCGCCCTATAACGTGGCCCGCTGGATGGCATCGGACGATCCGAAGAAACTCGAAGAGTTCCTTGAGCGGAACAAATCAGCCACTGGCACGGACCTGGATGGCGCGCCCGTATACCTTGCAAAGAATGCCTGGGATGTCGGCTATGCCCAGGAGAAAAACCCCGGCATCCGCTTTACGGCAACGAAGGAACGGGCTCTGGCGTAACCCCGCCGCTGAGCTGGCCCGGATCGGCTGCGGGCGCCGGGACAGGCACCGGCATATCGCCCAGGGTTGCCGTTTTCAGCTTTGTGGCCACGCCGGAGGTGGCGAGCGGGTTTTCTTCCTTCCGCCCCTGGCCTGCCTTCAGTTCGCAGCGGGCAGGTGAGGCGCCATAGGTGTCCACGAATGACCAGGCCTTGCAGCTTGCGTCGCTGTCGCAGGCCGCCTCGCAGATAAGCGCCGTTGCGGTGTCGGTGACAGAATAGGTCGCGCCAAAGCGATAGGTGTTCGGCTCATGGCTCGGCGGCGCGGTGTAGGCGGCCTCCTGCATCGCTCCGGTGGCTTCCAGCGGCGCAATCGGCGGGACCGAGAGCGTCTTGCCATCCTTACCATCGGCATGGGCGCTGGCGGCAAGGCCAAGACAGGCGGCGGCGATCAGCGTGGCAAGGCGCATGGCTAGGGACTCCCGGCATTTATCCACCGGGCAGACTACCCCCACCCCGTTAACGAAGCGTTTGCCTTCAAAATCGGGGGCCTAGCTGCCGAGGCTTTCCCGCTTTTCCTCGATCTCCAGCCATTCCATCTCGATCCCTTCCAGCTCATCGCGCGCTGCGCCGATGCGGGCAGACTTCTTGTTGAAGCCATTGGGATCGCGGGCATAGAGCTGCGGGTCGGCAAGGTCAGCCTCGAGCTTTGCAATCTCCGCCTGGAGGTTGGGAATAAGCGCGTTGATCTCTTTCTGCCGGTGCTCGTCCTTGTAGGAGAGCTTGGTCTGCGGTTTGGGCTTGGCCGGGGCAGGCGCGGCGGCTGGCGATTTCTGAGGCTCCGCCTTCGGAGCATCCTTGCGGCGCACGTCTTTCAGCTGTTCCTGCGCGTCGCTCCAGCCGCCCGCGGTCTGGATCCACTCTCCCCCGCCGATGGGCGAGAGACAGCTTGTCACCGTCGCATCCAGAAACGCCCGGTCATGGCTGACGAGGATCAGCGTGCCTTCATAATTCAGCAGCATGTCTTCCAGGAGGTCGAGGGTCTGCATGTCGAGGTCGTTGGTCGGCTCGTCCATCACCAGAAGGTTAGACGTACGCGCCAGGCCAATAGCGAGGGCCAGCCGGTTACGCTCTCCGCCCGACAGCGCGCCGACAGGCTGGCGCAGCTGTTCGGGCTTGAACAGGAAGTCCTTCGCATAGGCGGCCACATGGCGCTGGTGCCCCTGCACCATTATGGAATCCCCGCCCTCTGGCGCCAGCGCTTCCCAGATCGTGTCCCTTGCATTGAGGGTGTCGCGTGTCTGGTCCTGATAGGTCACCTGCAGCGTCTTTGAATGGTAAAGCGTACCGGCATCAGGCGGTATTTCGCCCAGCAGAAGGCGCACCAGCGTCGTCTTGCCCGCCCCGTTGGGCCCAATGATGCCGATCCGGTCGCCCCGCAGGATGCGCAGGTCAAGATCCTTCGCGATGACGAGATCGGTTCCCTCCGGGGTCTGATAGGTTTTCGAAAGCCCCTTGGCCTCGATCACCTTCTTGCTGAGGGAGTCGCCCGCATCCGCCGTAATCGTTGCCAAAGCCTTCCGGTCATTCAGCGCGCTGCGCACCTGCGCATGCTCCACCTTCAGCTGCCGCAGCCGGGCAAGCCGGCCCTGATTGCGCTTGCGCCGCGCGGTGACGCCGCGGGCCAGCCAGTGCTGCTCGTCCTTGAGGTGGGTTGTCATCCGTTTCAGTTGGCGCTCGTCCTCCTCCTCGATCTGCTCGGCCCACTGATCGAACTTCACATAGCCTTCCGGGCTTTTCAGCACCTTGCCCTGGCGCAGCCAGAGCGTATTGGTGGAGATGTTCTCCAGGAAGCGCCGGTCGTGGCTCACCACCAGCACAACCCCGTTGAACGCCTTCAGCCGGCCTTCCAGATACTCGATCATCGGCACGTCGAGATGGTTCGTCGGCTCGTCGAGCAGCAGGATCGTCGGCTCCTGCGCAAACGCCTTGGCCAGCGCCGCGCGCCGCATCTGCCCGCCGGAAAGCGTTTTGGGGTCGGCGGCCGGATCAATGCCGAATTCCATCAGTTCCGCCTCCGCCATATAGGCGGCCTCCAGCCCGTCGCTCGCATAGTCGAGCACGGTGGCATAGCCGGAGAGGTCGGGCTCCTGCGCGACATTCGCAAAGGTCACGCCCGGCTGGCGCCATACCTCGCCGGAATCTGGCTCGGCCTGCTGAGATACAATCTTCATCAGCGTGGACTTGCCCGCGCCATTGCGACCCACCAGCGCGGCCCGCTCGCCTTTCGACAGCGCCAGCGTCACCCCCTCGAACAGGGGCGTATTGCCAAAGGAAAGGCGCACATCGGTGAGGGTAATCAGGGGAGGTTGAGCCATGGCGAGGGAGATAGCGGCTGGCGCTGCGCCGCGCTAGGGCGGAGGTTCACCGGCACGTTTCATCGCCTGCGGGAAACGGCTGTGAGTTTTCGCCGTCAGGGAGAAGCCAGGTGATGGCAGTTTGAAAAACCTGTCATAGAATTCTGGTAACTACAGATTTTATCCGGGGCCTTTTCCATGAATTTCACCCAGCTGCGCGCGGTCGCCACGTGCGCCCTCCTCACCTTTGCACTGACAGCCTGCGGTGGTGGCGGAGGAGGTGGGGGCGGCATCGGCGGCGGCTCGGGAAACTCGCCCCCGAGGTTTACCAGCCCAACATCGTTTACGTTCAGTGAGAACCAGCAGATTGCGTTCATTCTTACGGTTACTGATGCTGATGGCGACAACATCGTCATTCGTGATGACGCTCTGGGCGATGGCCACCTGTTTCAGGTGACGGTTGGTTCGGACGGCGGTGTGGTGACCCTCAACCCGCCTGATCGGACGCTCAACTATGAACAGCCTGAGGATGTGAACGGTGACAATGTTTATGAGCAGACCATCACGCTTTCAGACGGCAAAGCGACGACCACAGCGGTTATCCGCGTAGCCATAACGGATGCGGACGATCCGCCGCAGTGCACATACCGTGCTCAGGTTGATTGGTATGAGAATGAAACGGGCCTAGTTTATACATTTGATGGCTTCGATGAAGATGGCCCCGGTACGTATAGTCAGCTTCAACTGGTCCGTTTCCCAAATGGTTTGTGGGGACGCGAGGATTTTGAATCTGCCTTTCAACTTGATCAGACTACGGGCGAGCTTTCTCTGAACCGGGCTTTCGACGCAGACCAGATGGAGCCCAACAACAATATTGATTTTGCGGTACAGTATAGTCAGGCAGGGGTTCAGATTGGCTGCAACCTTTCTGTTACCCCAGTTAACGTCGATACTATCGTCACTTCTGGCGTGCGCCTCAAAGGAATTGTTCACTCCACTGCGAACCTAGGAGACCTTGATGGGGATGGGCTGGATGAACTCTGGGTGGAGACCGCAATTGTAACCGATGGAACCAGTCCCCAGCCCGAAGCTTATATCGTCTACGGTAAAACGCTGCGTGATGCATTTTCGGAAACGGGTGCCGGAGACATCGACCTTTCCATGCTGGCGAATAATGAGGGCGTTCGTCTCTTTGCGCCTTTCCCGCTTCCTTTCACGGGCGTGGTCGGAGGAGCCCAGGAAACGTTTATCCCCAACCCGATTGGTGATGTGGATGGTGATGGGTTGCCCGAAGTGCTTATCGGAATCCGTCCTGGCACTTCATCTCAGACAAGTGTGGCAACCCTTGATCGTCCTTATGCATATCTTGTTTGGGGCAGTGCGCTGGCTGCAAATCCTGGAAGCATAAATTTGCTCACCAGTTCTCCTGGCCAGGCGTTGGCCTTTTCGGGTGCAGGCAATATTTCCCGCTTGAATCTGGATGTCCTCAGCGGGGATTTTGATGGGGACGGCGTTCCGGATGTTATTATCAGTCTTCCAGATATGCAGTCCCCGACCAGCGGATTTACTTCACGGATGTATGTTATTTTTGGCGACACTCTCGCCAGGTCCCGCGCTCTGGGAACGATCCGTGTCGATACGAATAGTGAGGTTGCACTATTTACCCAACTAAGCCCGTCAGCTGGCTTTTCCGGGCCGGGCGCCAGATTGCTTTCACCAGGGGATTTCGATGGTGATGGTAAAGATGAACTGTTGGCCGCCGGATCGCATTTGTCGGGCAGCTATGTGTCTGGCGACGATATCGCCTCTGCGCCGCGAAACGTGCTCGTGGATATGACGGGTATCGCACTACCTTTTTCTCATTTCATCCGTATGCCTTGGTTTAGCCGCCAATCACCAGATATGTCGGCTGATGGTATTCCTGACGTGGTTTTCAGCATGGACAGCTCGCTCAACTCTGGAAATATAGCCCTGATCGCCGAGGGGCGGACCTTTGCCGACTATTATGAAAATGCGCCTCAATTGAGCTTGGCGCTGGGAAACGAGGCCGCGACCCGAATCTTGTTCGCCGCTGATGCAATGGGGGAAGCCGACAGTGTCGGTATCGGCGATATTGATGGCGATGGAATCCAGGATATCGCCTTGGGCATCCCGAAGTTTTCCAATTTCGAGGAGGGGCCGGTCGTCCGCATTGTTTTGGGATCTGCCATTCTTGGAAGCGGGAGCCAGAGAATTGATGTGGAGGCGTTGGCACCGGGGCAAAGTCTGGAGATAAGAGGGGTCCCTCGTGGAGGCCTCGGCCTTACCACAGGCATGTCTTCAATATCAGATATCGATGGCGATGGACGCATGGATATTGTGCTTACATCCTTTGGGCGAGGGGAGGTTTATATCATCCCAAGCACGGAGATCATGACTGCGATCAACGCGGGCCGGCAAGTTTTGGAACTGGAGCCCCGGTTTGCATTCGAGCCAACCAGATAAGGATATTTGTTTTATCGTCAGCTTGTCAGCTCAGCCCAGCCCGCTCCGCGTCCGTTAGCAGCCGCCACTCTCCCTCGCGCAGGTCGCCCAGTTCCAGGGGGCCGAAGCGGGCGCGGTGGAGGGTTTCCACATGGTTGCCGGCGGCGGCGAACATGCGGCGCACCTGATGGTAGCGCCCTTCGGTGAGGGTGAGGCGGGCGGCGCGCTCGCCGGTGACTTCCAGCGTGGCGGGCAGGCAGGGCTTGTCCTCGCCGCGCAGGATGAGGGAACCTGAAGCGAAGAATTCCTGCTCAAAGCCTTCCAGAGGCCGGGCGAGGGTGGCTTCATAGGTTTTCGGAATATCCGATTTGGGCGAGATCAGCCGGTGCAACATGGCGCCATCATCCGTAAACAGAATAATCCCTGTCGTGTCCGCATCAAGCCGTCCGATGGAGGAAAGTTTCGGATCGCGCTTCAGGAAACGCGGCGGCAGAAGATCATATACCAGCTTTCCCTGATCCTGATGCGAACAGGTATAGCCCGCTGGCTTGTGCAGCATCAGCACCATGCCGGGCGCGGGGTCCAGCGGCTCGCCATCAAAACGCACCTCCTCGCCCCAGCCGGTCACCCGGCCGCGCCGGATCGCCGCTTCCATCTCCTTACGTGACCCGTATCCGAGCCCGGCGAGATGTTTTGCCAGCTTGCGTGTGTCGTTCATGGTTCGGCTCAGATCCTGATCACTTCTGGCGCTTGGGCTTTTCGGCCTTGATGATCTTGTAGCCGTCTTCGTCTTCCAGCATTTCCTGGCTGCGGAAGCAGGCGGAGAGTTCTGCCTCATACGGAAGATGCCGGTTGGCCACCAGCCATAGGGTGCCGGAGGGTTTCAGCGTGGCGGCGGCGGCGCGGATGAAGGCACGGCCCAGCTCCGAATTGTCCGCCCGCCCCGTATGAAAAGGCGGGTTCATCACGGCGAAATCATAGGTCGCCCGCGGCATATCCTTCAGCGCGTCGCCCCAGCTCAGCCTGCAGCGATCAGCAAACTCCGCCATCGTCTGCTCCTGGCAGAAGAGGGCGCGGTAATCGGCCTCGAACAGGTCCATCCGCTCAACATTCGCGCAATGGCGGAGGATTTCGCGGCTGAGGAAGCCATTGCCTGCGCCAATATCCACGCCAATGCCCTTGGTGTATTCGGGCACACTGTCGGCCAGAAGCTCACTGCCCGGATCAATCCGGTCCCAGCTGAAAAGGCCGGGCCGGCTCCAGAGGCCCGGCTCGATCTCGCGCGGGGCATCCTCTTCGATCCAGTCCTGCGCCAGGTCTTCATTGACAAGGCTGGCATGTTTCACGGTCCAGAAGGCCCGGCATTTATGCTTCGACAGGCTTTCGGCGTCTCCAGCGATCTCGGCCAGCGTCTTCTCCGCTGTCTTGCCGCCCAGCGTGTTGGGCAGGCTTGCCAGCACATAGCCGCCCTCGGGCGCTGCCAGCAGCGCGCGGGCATACAGCGCGCGGGCATAGTCGCGCTGCCGGGGCGGCACCACGATCGTCAGCATCGCTTCGGGAATGTCCACGCTATCAGGCTCCAGCACGGAGTACCCAGCCGCCTTCAGCGCGTCATAGGCCGGCTTCATGCTGGTGCGGCAGACCACGCGCTCCTTCGGCAATTGCGCCAGCCAGCCGCCCGGTTCGGCATTCAGCACCAGGATCGGCCCAGTTTCAGGCACGGGAACGGCGCCCGTATCCAGCGCCAGCAGCAAGGTATCAAAAACAATCGGGTCCATCATCGCGGGAGCGATAGCGGCTTGGTTGCTGCCTGTCACCTGACCGGTGGCATCCGTTTCCACGCATCCAGTTCGTGCGGACCAACAATTCAGAGATTGACTCCGTAAAGTACAGCATTATACATCATCAAACGAATAATAGGTATCATAAAGTGACAAATAAACTCTTCTCCGTCGAGGCCGCCGCCGAGCGTCTTCAGTTGCATACCCGCACCATCCTGCGTTTTATCCGCGAAGGGCGCCTGAAGGCGACCAAGATCGGCAAGCAATACCGCATCCTTGGGTCCGACCTTGATGCCCTTGCCGGAATTAGCGTTTCCGAGGCTGGACCCAGCGCCCGCGTCACGGCCGTGGTTGATGTACCGGATGTGGATGAGCGCCTGCTCCAGCGGATGACCGCAAGCCTGATGGGGGCGGTCGCTGTTCCAAACCCGCAAGGCGATCCGCTATCCGTCAACCTTGCGCATGATCCCGTGCGCCGGACGCTGAAAGTCATTGCTGTCGGTTCGCCCAATGACGTGGCAGGCCTGCTCGGCCTCGTGGACATCTGCCTAGAAGGATAAGAAGACATGGCATCGGTCTGGAAGTCGCCAGAGGGGTCGGAGATCGTCCGTGAACGGTATTCGAAGGCGCTCGGCCACTGGCCAGGTGAATACCGCGCCTTCCATGTGCCGACCCGGTATGGCGAAACCTTTGTCATCGAATCCGGTCCGGCAGAGGCGCCGCCGCTGGTGCTGCTGCATGGCACGGCGTCGAACTCGGCCAGCTGGATGGTCGACGTGGCAGACTGGCAGCAGTATTTCCGGATCATCGCGATCGACATCATCGGCGATGCGGGTTTCAGTGCTGAGATGCGCCCGCCGCTGGAGACAGATGATCACGCGTCCTGGCTTGACGATGTCTTTGCTGCACGCAGTATCCGCCATCCCGCCATTGCCGGTACGTCGCTGGGTGGCTGGCTGGCGCTTGACTATGCCGTGCGCCGCCGTGGCTGGGTCAGCCAGCTCGTGCTATTCTGTCCAGGTGGGGTTGGGCGAAACTTGAACATTCTCCTCTGGGCCCTGCCACTGTTGCTGCTGGGATCCTGGGGGCAGCGCAAACTGATTGAGCGCATTGGCGGCAAGCGCACCGGACCGCTCGGCGCACCTCAGGCGGCAATCTCCGGCCTGCTGGAACTCACCTTCGCGCATTTCGTTCCGCGCCGGTCGAACCTTCCGCAGATCACCGACGAGGCGCTTCGCTCCCTGACAATGCCGGTGCTGGCTATCCTTGGTGGCAAGGATGTTTTCATAGACAGCGCCGAGACGCGCGCGCGCCTTGAGGCGAATGTCCGCAATCTGACCGTCCGCTTCCTGCCCGATGCCCCGCACTTCATTGCGGGGCAGACTGAAGCTGTGCGGCAGTTCCTGCTCGGGGATCGGGTGGACTATTGACCTCTCAGAAAAAACCCCGCCGGTTTGAACCGGCGGGGTTTCGCGAGCTTTGGTGCTTCTAATATCAGGCGTCGAGACGCTCGATGATGATCGCAGGCGCCATGCCGCCAGCGGCGCACATCGTCACGAGGCCATAGCGCTTCTGCGACCGCTCAAGCTCGTCCAGCGCGGTGCCGATGAGGATCGAGCCGGTGGCGCCGATCGGGTGGCCAAGGGCCATGGCGCCGCCATTGATGTTCACCTTCTCGCGGTCGAGCTTCAGGTCACGGATGAATTTCTCGGCAACCACCGAGAAGGCCTCGTTGATTTCCCACACATCGATGTCGCTGGTGGTGAGACCGGCTTTCTCGAGCACTTTCTTCGCCGCCGGAACCGGAGCGTTCAGCATCAGCGTCGGGCAGTCGCCCATGTTTGCCGTCGCCACGATGCGGCCCCGCGGCTTCATATTGTGCTTCTTCATATAGTCGGCCGAGGCGAGCAGCAGGCCGCCCGAACCATCCACAACACCCGACGAGTTGCCGGCATGGTGGACGTGGTTCACTTTGCCTGCGAGTTGCGGATAAACGCGCGTCAGCAGGTTGCCATAGGTGTTGCCCTGATCATCGACCGGGATGTCCATGTACATGTTGAACACGGTCTTGAGGCCGGCGAGGCTCTCCATCGTCGTGCCGGGGCGCGGGAATTCTTCATGGTCGAGAGCGAGTGATCCGTCCACATTGTAAACCGGAACAACCGACTTGTTGAAACGGCCTTCCTTGATGGCGCGGGCGGCGCGCTCCTGGCTGACGACCGCCAGCCGGTCGACGGCTTCGCGGTCGATGCCTTCGAGCGTGGCGATTGCGTCGGCACAGACGCCCTGCTGAGTCTGCGGGTGGGAGGCGCGCAGGCGCAGATTGCCGGCATCCATCACCGGCGGGTTCTTCGGGTCAGCCGTCGAGGCTGTGTAGCTCATCATCTCGCAGCCGCCGGCGATGACGCATTGTTCCATGCCGGACATGATCTGGGCCGCAGCGAGGCTCACCGTGGTGATGCCCGAGCCGCAGAAACGGTCCAGCGTCATGCCCGAAGCCTTGACGTTATAGCCAGCGTCGAGGGCGGCCATGCGGCCCATGTCTCCGCCTTGCGCGCCGCGCTGGCTGGAGGTGCCCCAGATGATGTCGTCGACGGTCTCGGTATCCAGCTTGTTGCGGTCGCGCAGCTGGCTGAGAACGGTGGCCGCAAGATGCTGCGGGTGCATATGGGCGAGGGCGCCCTTGCCGACCTTGCCAACGCCGCGCGGCGTACGGACGGCATCAACGATAAAGGCATCAGCCATGTTGTTACTCCCTGTCTTTTTAATGATAGGCGCGCTCAGGCAGCGTCTGATTTCAAGGCTTACGCGCGCGTAAGGAGCATGGGAAGCCGTGACGCCGGGGCAGTGGGTGCGATCATTTTCCAGCCGTTAAGTTTGCGCCCAGTCGTCCGGACGCTGACAGAAATAACAGGATGGGTGTCCGGTTTCAGGCCGATTCCTGCGGCCAGGCTTCTCAGGAAGCGGATTTCACCCCCTGATTTAGTTGAAATTTTTGCCGTCACCTCAAGGCGGTCTACCCGATTTTTACTCGTTAAGATTGCTGATTCAGTTTTACACCCTGTAAACGACACGGCCGCCATCATGGGGTGAATAATCAGAACTGCAGTGTTTTCTGCAGGCGAGCCGGGTTTTGCCAGGAAGGAGATTGCCGGCTTAGGCGAAGGAGGCAGTCAATGGTCTACAAAGGATTGAAAAACGAGTCGGGCACAGCCGCGTTGGAGTTTGCCATCATCTCCCCGGTCTTCCTGTTCATGATTGTCTCTCTGCTTGCCTATGGTCTCTACTTCGGCGCGGCCCATACCGTTCAGCAGATTTCAGCCAATTCCGCCCGTGCTGCGCTGGCGGGCCTTGATCTGGATGAGCGCCAGGCGCTCGCCTCGGCCACCGCCTTTGCGTCGGTTGGCGCCAACGGTCTCATCCGGTCCGATGATCTGGCGGTTCACGTATCGGCGGACGCTGATCAGCCTGACCTGATCTACGTCACGGTCACCTATGACGCGACGAGCCTGCCGATCTGGAATCTGGGCCCACCCCTGCCGTTGCCCGGCAAGACCATCCGGCACGTCTCCGTCATCCGCGCGGGAGGGTTCTGAGATGGCCGCTCTGGGCGCACTTCTTGCGGCGCGCCTTCAGCAGGCGCGGGACGAGAAGGGCAATGTCGCGATCATGTCCGCACTGATTTCGCCGGTGGCCGTTCTGATGATGGCAATGGCGGTAGACCTTGGCAGTGTCAGTCTCCAGCGGCGCGAATTGCAATCACTGACAGACCTTGCCGCCATCATAGCGGCGGCAGACCTGAATTCAGCGGAAAGTCATGTTCTCACGCTGCTTACCGAAAATGGCATGGGCGATGTCCAGCTTCTGAAAAAGGAAGAATGGCCCACGCGCCGCGACCCGCGCTTCCCCTCCCGCGCGTGGGCCGAGGTCGTCAAAGGCCACTACATTGCCGACGCCACGCTCCCCCCGGCCATGCGTTTCAAGGCCGGGGGTGAGCCCCTCAATGCGGTGCAGGTCACGATTATCCGATCGGGGGAGTTCTTCATCCTGGCCGGTGTCAGGGAGCCTGCAATGATGACCACCAGCGGCGTTGCCTATGCGTCTTCGGAGGCGGCCTTCTCGGTCGGCTCGCGCTTGGCGCGCGTCGAAGGCGGCGCCATCAACGCGCTTCTCGGCAGCCTCCTCGGCAGCGAACTGACCCTGACCGTGATGGACTATAACGCGCTGCTGGGCGCTGACATCTCCTTGCTCGGCATGCTGGATGTTCTGGCTACGGACCTTAGCCTCTCCGGTGTCAGCTATGACGATATCCTCGACACCCGCATCAGCGTTGCCCAGCTTGCGGCGGCCATCCGCCAGACGGGATCGCTGAACGTTCAGACCCGCGCCGCGCTTGGCAAGATCGAACAGGATGCCGGCGCGCTATCAACACGCATCCGCCTTGCCGACGCCATCGATCTTGGCGGCGTTGGCAAGCTGAAGCCCGAGGATCCCCGTGCCAAGCCTGCCGTCCGGGCGCCGGTGATGGAGCTGCTCACTGCGGCGATCACCGCCTCGAACGGCGCTCATCAGGCAACACTTGATTTGGGCGCCACAGTGCCCGGCCTTCTGAAAACCAGCGTGGAACTCGTCATTGGCGAGCGCCCGAAGAGCTCTCCCTGGCTGCGCCTGTCCGGCCCCAATGCCGTGGTCACCACGGCGCAGACCCGTCTCAAGGTGGAGTTTGAACTGCCTGGCGCTGCGCTGCTCGCCGGCGCGAAGGTGCGCATCCCGCTCTATGTCGAGGTCGCTTCAGCCGAAGCCCAGCTGCGCGCCGTTTCCTGCCAGTCCTCCCGCTCCGGAGCGCCCGTGGTCACCATCGCGGCCCAGCCTGCAGTTGGTCGCGTCATGATCGGGGACATCAAGCGCAACGAGTTTGCCCAGATTGGGCGCACCATGAACGTATCCCTCACCAGGATTGTCGATACGCTGCTTCTGGATGTCCGGGCGAAGGCAGATGTTCGCATCGGCAATGAGCGGTCTACGGATCTTTCCTTCTCCCGCGCAGATATCGACGCCAACCGCAGCCAGACAGCCACCACCCGCGATTATACCGCATCGCTTCTCGGCTCTGCCCTGCGCGAGCTGGATGTGCGCATTGATGCCGGGCCCCTGTCTCTGGCAACGCCGTCGCTGGTGCAGGCAGCCCTTGCCGCAACCCTGACGCCTGTACTGGAGCCCGTGGACCGGGTGATCTTCAACCTGCTCGCAACACTCGGCGTGCATCTGGGAGAGGCGGATGTCCGCGTCCATGGCGTCACCTGCCAGGCGCCGGTGCTCGTCCAGTAAATCTGCTGCAGTTCAATGCGCCGGGC
Source organism: Hyphomonas sp. NPDC076881 (assembly GCF_050269995.1). NCBI lineage: Bacteria > Pseudomonadati > Pseudomonadota > Alphaproteobacteria > Hyphomonadales > Hyphomonadaceae > Hyphomonas > Hyphomonas sp. NPDC076881. Next base: position 16,949 of record NZ_JBNNJJ010000025.1, read on the forward strand.
CTGCGGGCGCATTCACGGGCTTCTTCAGCAGAAGCAGCGCCAGAAGCATCAGGCAGAATGCCATCGCCATCGCCATGAACAGATTGTTGAACGTCATGGTCAGCGCTTCGATCTTCATCCGCATCACCAGCTGCGCATAGGCAGAGGCTGCCGGATCCGCCAGGCCATGGGCCGCGCCCGCCGTTTCGGCCTGCTGCAGGAAGGCCTGCACTTCCGGCCGCGCGGGGTCGAGGCCGGATGCGATTTCCTGCTCGTGCAGCGCCGTGAAATGATAGGTCATCGTGTTCAGCGCCGCGATGCCGAAGGCCCCGCCCAGGTTGCGCACCACGGTAAAGAGGCCCGATGCGTTCGCCACCATCGGCGGGGGCAGCGTGCCCAGCGCAAGATTGGACACCGGCACCATCGTCATGATGAGGCCAATCCCGCGCAGCGCCTGTGGCCACATCAGCTCGTTGAAGCCCGATTGCGCGGTCAGCTGCGCATTGCCCCAGAGGCCCGCTGTCACCAGCACGATACCCATGCCCACCACAAGGCGCGGATCGTAACGCTTCGTCAGCGCGCCCGAGAGCGGCCCGCCGATGAACATCGCGATGCCGGAAATGCTCATGATCTGGCCAATCTGCAGCGGCGAAAATCCGCGCACCTGCCCGAGAAACAGCGGCAGGATATAGACCGACCCGTAAAGGCCGAGGCCGACAATGGTGGCAATCATCGCGCCGGACCAGAAGTTCCGGTTGCGGAACACCATCAGATCCACAATCGGCGTATGATAGGTGAAGGAGCGGAAGAAGAAGATCACGCCCGCCACCGCGCAGAGGGCCGCCCCATACACGATGCCCCGATCGGTGAACCAGCCTGCGCTCGGGCCTTCGTCGATCACCCATTCAAGGCTGCCCAGGAAGAGGGCCATCGCCGCAAAGCCGAGCACATCCAGCCGGCGCAGCAGGGCGAAGTCACCCTTCTGTTTGGGTACGAACAGATACACAAGCACGCAGGCGGCAATGCCTGGGCCGATATTGATCAGGAACAGCCAGTGCCAGCCCAGATGCTCGGTCACCCAGCCGCCGAGTGTCGGGCCAATCGACGGGGCAAGCGTGGCCACCATGCCGATCATCACCTGCTGCGTCATCGAGCGTCCGCCAGGGAACAGGGTAAAGGCCGCCGCCATTGTGGTGGGCACCATGGCCGCCCCGGCAAAGCCCTGGATGGCACGGAAGAAGATCAGCGAGTCGAGATCCCAGGAAAGCGCGCAGAGCAGGCTGGTAACGGTAAAAGCGCCCGCCGACAGGATGAACAGGCGGCGCAGCCCGAACACCCGGTTGAGAAATCCCGAAAGCGGAATGCCCACCACCTCGGCAATCAGATACCCGGTCTGCACCCAGGCGATTTCCTCGCCGCTGGCAGCCACGCCCGCCTGGATCTGACGGATGGAACTTGCCACGATCTGCACGTCGAGGATCGACATGAACATGCCGATCACCATGGCGAGGAAGCCAATATGCAGCGTCAGGGGTATCTTCTCCTCCGCCGCGCTGGCGGCGGGGGGAGCGCCTGCACCGGGTGAGGCCGTCGCGGCGGTCATGTCAGCTCTTGGCGGGCTTTACCGAAACAGTCGCTTCCACCGACAGGCCAGGCCGCATCAGGCCGGTGGCGAGGGCCTCCTGCGAAATCGCGATCCGCACCGGCACCCGCTGCACAATCTTGGTGAAGTTGCCGGTCGCCGTATCCATCGGAATGAGGCTGAACTGCCCGCCAGAGGCCGGGGCCAGCGACTCCACCGTCCCATGCACCTTCATGTCCGGATACGCATCAATATGCAGTTCCACCGGCTGGCCCGGTTGCATCCGGCCAAGCTGGGTTTCCTTGAAGTTGGCAATCACATAGGCGCTCTGTGTGGGAACGATCGCCATCGTCTGCTGGCCGGGATTGACCAACTGGCCGCGCGCCACCGTCCGGTTGGTGACGATCCCGTCAACCGGCGCGCGGATTTCAAACCGGCCACTATCAAGCGCGGCAGCTTCCACCCGTGCCTTCGCGGCGGCCACCTGCGCGTCGGCGCTAGCGATGGCGGCTTCGGCGGCGCCAATGTCTTCCTGCGCGCGGGCCAGAGATGTGCGCGCCACAGAGATGCGGCTCTTCTGGGATATGATGGCCGCGCCGGCCTGATCGGCCGATGCATTGGCCGCGTCCGCCTTGGCGGCGGCCGTGTCGAGGCCGGCCTTGGGATAGAAACCGCGCTCTGCCAGTTGCTCGTCCCGCGCCAGCTCGTCCTTGGCAAGGCGGGCATTGGCGTTGGCCGCTTCGGCGCCGGCATTCAGTTCCGAAAGCCGGTCATTTTCCGCAGCGAGGCTGGCTGCAGCGCCCGCCGCGGTGGATTTCAGCGAAGCCAGTTGCGCCCGGGCGCGGGCAGCTTCAGCCTCTGCGGCGGCCAGGGCGGCGCGCGCCTCTTCCATCCGTGCGGCAGCGTCAGCCCCTTCCAGCCGGATCAGCAGGTCACCCGCCTTCACCGCCTGATTGTCGCTCACCGCCACGTCTTCGACATAGCCCTGCACCTTGGGGGCCACCAGCGTGATGTCGGCGCGCACATAGGCGTTATCAGTGGAAACGCCGAACCGTCCGGTGGTCCACCAGTCGATCCCTTTCCACCCGATGATCAGAGCCAGCAGCAGGCCAAGCCCGATCAGGATCGGGCGGCGATGCCGCTCGACGAAGCCTGCCGGCTCAGCCTCTGCGCTGGCATTTTCCGGATCGGCTCTTCCGGCGGGGCCGGCGGGATTTTGCGGGGACGGTTGGGAGGAGGCAGGCCCGGGCTCAGAACGGGGAGGAAGCGGCTGAGCGGCGGGCTTCGGGGAGAGGGTTTGTTGGCGCATTGCACTTGTTTCTGATGGCCGGGCTGATCATTTCCCGAAACTGTAATCTTGATTACACCATCAAAATGTGTAATGTCAATTACACCAATTCGTGAAAGTTCACCTATGTCTGCGTCTTCGGAAAAATCTTCGGAAACAGTGGCCGCCGGGCGCGCAGGCCGCGCCGCGCAGCGCCGTGAGGCGTTTCTGGATGCTGCGCGGGATGTGTTCCTGGAGCAGGGGTATGAAGCTGCCAGCATGGCCGAGATCGTTGCCCGCGCCGGCGGATCGCTCTCCACGCTCTACGCCCAGTTCGGAGACAAGGAGGGGCTGTTCCTCGCCGTTGTCACCCGCCGCGTGAAGGAGCTTTCCGGCGCCCTGCAGCTGGAACTCTCCGCCCACGCCCCCGCCGAGGAAGGCCTGCGCCGCATCGGCCAGAACTTCGTGGCCCATCTGCTGACGCCCACCGGCATCGGTCTCTACCGCGTCATCCTCGGCCTCGCGCCAAAGTTTCCGGATCTCTCCCGCCAGTTCTACGAGAAAGGCCTCAGCGAAGTGCGCGCCGCCGTCGCCGCCTATCTGATAGACCGGGAAGCAGCCTGCGAACTCAAACTGCGCGACCCCCACCGCGCCGCCCACTTCTTCCTCGAAATGGTTCGCGGCACCCTGGCTCACCGTGCCCTGCTGATCCCCGGATATTTTCCGGATGCAGATGAAATCCGCGAGGTGGTAGACGACGCCGTCAGCCTCTTCCTGGACGGCCTGCGCCACCGTTGAGGCGCGCGCCAAATCCATCAGTCAACTGATAATGCCATTCTGGTCGGAGAGGCCGCCCTCAAACCGGGCGTTTCTCGTCACCCTCGGCGCCGCCCCAGAAGCGTTTGATCTTGCCGAGGAAGCCTTCGCTTTCCGGATGGCAGTCCGCGCCGGAACAGTCACAGAACTGGCGCAGCAATTCCTTCTGGCGGCTGGTCAGGTTCTGCGGGGTTTCCACGAACATCTCGACATAGAGATCGCCCGTCTGCCCATTGGCGCGCACGCTCGGCATACCCTTGCCGCGCAGGCGCAGCTTGCGGCCGGTCTGCGCGCCTTCTGGGATGGCCACGCGGGCGCGGCCGCCATCGATGGTCGGAATGTCGATCTCGCCGCCCAGCGCCGCCGTCGTCATCGGCACAGGCGCGCGGCAATAAAGGTTGGGCCCGTCGCGCTCGAAGATGTCATGCTCGACCACTTCGACGAAGATATAGAGGTCGCCCTTCGGCCCGCCGGCACTGCCCGGTTCGCCTTCGCCGGAAAGCCGGATGCGCATCCCGCTCTCCACACCTGCGGGGATTTTCACCTGCAGCTTGCGTTCTTCCTTCACCTGGCCGCTGCCGCCACAGGTCTTGCACGGCTTGCGGATGATCTGGCCGCGCCCCTGACAGATATGGCAGGTGCGTTCCATGGTGAAAAAGCCCTGCTGGGCGCGCACGCGGCCATGGCCGCCGCAGGTTTCGCAGGTTTCCGGTTTGGTGCCGGGCGCCGCGCCGGTGCCCTCGCACGGGCGGCAGGTCACCGCCTGGGGCACATGGATAGTTTCGTCCTTGCCGTAGAAGGCTTCTTCCAACGTGATTTCGAGGTCATAGCGCAGGTCTGCGCCGCGCTGCGGGCCGCTGCGGCGGCGGCTGGAGGCAAAGCCCCCGCCAAACACCTGGCTGAACAGATCCTGGAAGATGTCCTCGGGGTTGCCGCCCTGGCCAAACGGGTTGCCGCCCATCCCGCCATTCTCGAAGGCGCCATGGCCATAGCGGTCATAGGCTGCCCGTTTCTGCGGATCGGAGAGCATGGCATAGGCCTCTCCCACTTCCTTGAACTTCTCTTCCGCCGTGGCATCACCCGGATTCTGGTCGGGGTGATACTTCATCGCCAGCTTGCGATAGGCTGATTTCAGCGCCTTCTCGTCGACGCTGCGGTCAACGCCGAGCACTTCATAATAGTCGCGCTTGTTCATGTTTTCGTCGCTGCCTGAACTTTGGTCCGCCCTGTGCGGGTCATTTGGGGCGCCCTCCGGCCCCCCGCAAGGGCCGGAGTCAGGCGCAAGTCAGGCCAATTAGCTACCACCCGGCGGGAATTGGGTAATACCTTTCTCCACAACAGAGGCGCCCCCGCCGCCGATCTGCTTGACGGCCAGCCCACGCTGTGCGGTCCCGTCGAGGCGATAGCGGAAGAGGCCATTCACCCCCATGAAGCCGTTGGGATCGGTCACGCCGGAATGCTGGATCGCCCCGGTGGCCGACAGGTTCACTGCCATCGCGGCGGCGTCATAGGCGGCTGCCGCAAGGTCGGTCGGCGCGCGGCCATAGATCCGGCGATAGGTGTCTTTGAAGGTCGTCATATTGTCCGGATCAGGCGTGGCAAAGATGCCGCCTTCCAGCGTCGGTTCGCGCCAGACAGAGCTCTCGTCCCAGTTGCTCGTGCCCATCAGGCGCACACGCTTCAGGTCCACGCCATTATAAGGCAGCAGCGGCGCCACCGCGAGCAGGCGGGTGCCCCGCTCGGGGATCATCACGCCCACGCGCTGGTTGGAGCCGGCATATTCGGCCTTCACCACGCTGGCGATCTGGCGTGCCTGGTCGCCCGCGCCGGAATCGGCCGGATAGAACGCGCTGGAGGCCACCCGCCAGCCATTTCTGGCCGCTTCGGCGCGCATCGCTGCCTCCACCTGCCGGCCATAGGGCGTGTCGGGCCCGAGATACACAAAGGTGCGCGTGCCCCGGCTGGCGGCATAGCCCATCACGCGGATCACTTCCTCTTCCGGCATCACCGAGGCGAGATATGCCCCGCCACCGGCGGCTGTCGGGTCGTTGGAGAAGGCGACCACGGGAATGGATTTGCGGTTGGCCGCCTGTTTCACCCCGCCCACATTGGCGGCAAACAGGGGCCCCAGAATGATGTCGGCGCCTTCCTTGATGGCTTCATCGGCGCGCGCTTCAGCGGTTGAGGCGCGCCCGGCCGTGTCCATTGGCATGATCAGAAAATCGGTCCCGGCCAGTTCGAACAGTGCGAGTTCAACCCCCGCCAGCATGCTTTCGGCCTCGGCGCGCACATTGGCGCTGGGATGGGTAAAGGGCAGCAGCACAGCGGCGCGTTTTACATCCTTGCCGCGCATGAAGTCCGGCGTCAGGCCGCCATCATCGCGGTAATAGGGTTCGTCCACCTGGCCGCTCTCAAATGTCTCGCCGGGCTTTGGCTGCACGGGCTCTCCGGTCACCGGATCGACGCGCGGCTGGCCTGTCCCGATGGAGACCGGCGGGCGCGCCGGCGCCGAGGCGCAGGCTGTCGCCAGAAGCAGCGAGGCCAGCACAAGGCTTGGCGCCCGGAGTTTCCTGAGTAAGGGTGGCAACAATGTCATCTTCCGATCCTTCCGACGCCAGTTCGATTCCAGCCGAGGGCGACTCTATGAGCGCCGCCGGTGCCGGGCAACAGCCCGTTGCCGTTTCTCCGGGCCTGTATGTTGTTTCCACCCCCATCGGCAATCTCCGGGATATCACCCTGCGCGCGCTGGACATCCTGTCCGCGGCTGATGAGGTTCTGGCCGAAGACACCCGCGTGGCGGCAAAACTTATGTCCGCCTACGGGATTAAAGCCCGTCTCAGCCCGTACCATGACCATAATGGGGCCGAACGGAGACCGCAGATCCTTTCCCGCCTCGCCGCTGGCGGCCGCATCGCGCTGATCTCGGACGCCGGCACGCCGCTGGTGTCCGATCCCGGCTGGAAGCTGGTGCATGACGCGCTGGAAGCGGGCCACAAGGTTCATCCTGTGCCCGGCGCTTCGGCCCTGCTGGCGGGGCTCGTCGCCTCCGGCCTGCCGAGTGACCGGTTCATGTTTGCCGGTTTCCTGCCGCCCAAATCCGGGGCCCGCAAAGCCGCCCTCGACTCGCTCAAACACGTTCCCGCCACGCTCGTCTTCTATGAAAGCGGCCCGCGCCTTGCCGAAAGCCTGGCAGATATTGCCAGCGTTCTGGGCGGCGCGCGCCAGGCTGCCGTTGCCCGTGAACTCACCAAGATGTTCGAGGAAACCCGGCGCGGCACGCTGGAAAGCCTCGCGCGCCATTATGAAGAAGCCGGCCCCCCGCGCGGCGAAATTGTCGTTCTCGCCGGCCCGCCGGAGGAAAAATCCGCCACCGCCGCCGATCTCGACACCGCCCTGCGCGACGCCCTGAAAACCATGCCCACCAAAGAGGCCGCCAGCAGCGTCTCCGAAGCCCTCGGCCTGCCGCGCCGCGAGGTCTATCAGCGCGCCCTCCAGATCAAATCGGAAGATGCCGGCTAAGCGCCAGATCGCCGAGGCCCGCGGGCGGCAGGCAGAGCGCCGCGCCGCCCTCTGGCTGCGCCTGAAAGGCTATTCCATCCTGGCCTCACGGGTGAAGCTGCCGGTGGGAGAGATTGATCTCGTCGCCCGCAAGGGCCGGCTGATCGCTTTTGTCGAGGTGAAGGCCCGCGCCCGCAGGGACGATGCCCTCGGCGCCGTCAGCGTTCAGTCCTGGCAGCGTATCGCCCGCGCCGCCGAGGCCTGGATGGGCCAGCGCCCAAAGCTCGCAGACTATGGCTGGCGCTACGACATCATCGCGCTCGCCCCCGGCCGCCTGCCGCATCATCTGAAGGATGCCTGGCGCCCCGGTCTGGCTTAGCCGGGGCTGGCCGGGCGCCTCACTCCACCGCAGTGGGCGGGGTCTCCTGAATGCTCACCAGATAGGCCAGCAGCACATCCATCCCGAGGTCTCCGAACACGAAGTCCGGCATCGTTTCATGGCCCACATGGATGCCTGCCCGGAAGTCTTCAGAGAGGTTTTCCGGCGAGTAGAGCGACAGCACATAGCGCAGCGGCGGCGCGTCGGCCCGCAGGCTCGCATCCTGGTCCAGCCCATGGCAGATCGCGCAATGGGTTTCGGCAATCGCCTTGCCATCGGCAATCGACGCCTCATCCATCGGAATGCCCAGCGCTTCGACATCGAAAACCGGCGCGGCGGGTTCGCCCGGCATTTCCAGCCCGACGCCGGGCGAGGGCACATGCGGCGGCTCGACAGGCTGGCGTTCACAGGCGGCCATCGTCATCAGCCCGGCGGCCAGCAGGAGGGTAACCGGGCGGAGAGGCAGGGAAGGGCGCATCGGCGGGCTCCTTTTGCAGAAAGTTGGGGCAGGGCGGCGCAGGCCAGAATCGGCCTCCGCTTCTCCCTATACCACAGATGCACCCTGCCACCGGCCTGCAGAAAGGCGAAACCCGTACTTTTCCCTAGCCCTGGGGCACCTGGCAGCCTGTACTCTCCGTTCCGTTCCAGCAGATGCCTTCACCCTGCCGTAATCTTCTATCAGTTAGGCTCTGGGTTTCAGGCACACTCCAGCATCCAGGCCGGGCCATTCACGCATGACGGACAGCCATCAACCGCCCCGTACGCCAAGGGTCATCCGCGTCCCGGCGCAGGCGCTCTCGCCGCGCCGGCTGAGCCCGCTGCGCATTCTGCTGATCGCGATCGGCGCCATCGCCCTCTGCGGCGGCGCCTGGGGTCTGTGGAAATGGCAGAGCCTGCATTCGGGCATGCCCCGCCTGCCGGAAGTGTCCGAACTCTGGCAGGCCCAACGCGAGGCCGCCATCGAGTTCGTCGATGCGCAGGGCAACACGCTGGCCGTGCGCGGCCCCCGCTATGGCCGGGCTATCACAGTGGCAGAGCTGCCCAAACACGTCCCTCAGGCCTTCATCGCCGCCGAAGACAAGCGTTTCTACGAACATGACGGCGCCGATGAAGCCGCCATCGCCCGCGCGGCCATCTCCAATGCCGCCGCCGGCGAAACCGTGTCGGGCGCCTCCACCATCACCCAGCAGCTGGTGAAGAACCTCGTTCTCGACAGCCGCCAGACGATGCAGCGCAAAGCGCAGGAAATCACCCTCGCCCGCCAGCTCGAAAAGAAGATGTCGAAAGACGAGATCCTCTCGCTCTATCTCAACCGCATCTATTTCGGCGCCGGCCTTTACGGCATCGACGCCGCCTCCCGCTTCTATTTCGGCAAGCCCCCGGCCGAGCTTCAGATCCACGAAGCCGCCCTGCTGGCCGCGCTGCCCAAGGCCCCGTCCAAGCTCAATCTGCGCGACAATCTGGAAGGCGCCAAATCCCGCCAGCTCTACGTGCTGAAGGAAATGGAGAGCGAGCGCTACATCTCCCGCCAGGAAGCCGCCGCTGCCCGTGAAGCGCCGATCAACATCATTCCCGCCCCGCGCTACGACCCCCAGCTCGGCTACGCGCTGGACATTGCCGCCGAGCGCCTGAAGACGCTCCTGCCGCGCGTGCCGGGGGATGCCGTCGTCCAGTTGACCATCGATCCCAAGATCCAGCAGAAAACCCAGACCCTGCTGTCGGAACGCATGGCCAAGGATGGCAAGGCCGTTTCCGCCAGCCAGGTCTCCGCCCTGATCCTTGACCGCACCGGCGCCGTCGTCGCCCTCACCGGCGGGGTGGACTATGCCGCCTCGCCCTTCAACCGCGTCACCCAGTCGAAACGCCAGCCCGGCTCCAGCTTCAAGCCTTTCGTCTATGCCCTCGCGCTGGAAGACGGCTATTCGCCCTATGACGTGTTCAACGACCGGCCGATCTCCATCGGCAAATGGCAGCCGGTGAACTATAGCGGCGAATATCACGGGCCGATGACGCTGTCCGAAGCGCTTGCCCGTTCCACCAACACGGTGGCCGCAGAGCTTGGCAACGAAACCAATCCCGAGCGCGTCGCCGCCCTTGCCAAACGCTTCGGCATCGCCAGCGAGATGAAGCCTTTTCCCTCCATTGCTCTCGGCAGCCAGGAAGTCAGCCTCTGGGAACTCGTGCGCGCCTATGGCGTGTTCCAGTCGGGCGGCTACCGGATGGAGCCTTACCTGATCGCCCGCGTCACGGATTCGCGCGGCCAGGTCTATTTCGAACATCCCGCCTCCGAGCGGGAACGAGTGTACCCGGAAGACCTTGCCGCCGAGATGAACGCCATGATGATGCGCGTCATCACCGCCTCTTTCGGCACCGGCGGGCGGGCGCGTATTCCGAACTGGACCGTCGCAGGCAAGACCGGCACCAGCCAGGAGTCCCGCGATGCCTGGTTTGTCGGCTTCACGGCGGCCTATGTCGGCGGCGTCTGGGTTGGCAATGATGATGACAGCCCCATGCGCCGCGTTACTGGCGGCGCCCTCCCGGCAGAGCTCTGGGCAGATATCATGAAGGCTGCCCATGAGGGCAAGAAACCGGAAGCCCTCTTCGGGGCAAACCGCGCCGTGGTGCTTGATCCGGCGGCGGAACAGCGCATCACCTTCTATCGCGGCATGGCCCAGGCCTTCGCCGCCGCCTCAGGCTCCTCCCGCACCGCCAGCCGCGGCGGAAACGTTCAGCAGGCGGAATAGACTGCAGACGGGTTGGGGCCGGTATCGCTTCTATGGGGCGTATCAATTGCGCCTCAGCAGCCGCGCAATATCAGGGGCCCGGTTGAGGGAGTTGTCGATGGCCTCCCGCCAGGCTGGTCCTTCCTTCCGGGCTTCCCTGAGTGCGGCGAAGACGTCGCCCGGCCGGGCCTCTTTGAGCGCTTCAATCAGCAACCGCGCCTGTAACAGGTCTTTCTCTGCCTTTGCCTGTCCTGGGCCGCGGCGGCGACTCGCCACAATCAGTTTGTGTACTGCGTATCTTTCTGGCAAGGGAATCTGAACGAGAACGCCTTCCCGATAGAGCGCGACAGCCGGGATTGGGTCACGAAGCAGGAAATTCAGAAAATGCAGGCCCTGCGCCCACAGCCCGAACGCCTCCAGCTTCTGAGGGCCTTCGCTCTGGCCGAAAGACGGGCTGAGGAAGTCGATTACAAAATCGCTGCCCGGTTGCCGCCACCGCACAGGCTTTCCCCGGCTGAGCCCTTCGACCGGCTTCAGGCCAAGACCATCAAGAACTTCCGGCAATTCAGGCTCGGCATGGTCATTGATGGCGAGTGATAGTTTTTCAAACGCGGCAACATCAATGTCGGCGGTTATGGCGGCGGCGCCGGATGATACAGATAAGCCCAGTTCGAGGTCATAGAGCCGGAAAGCATGCGTACCCACCAGCACACCGCCAAGACGAAAAGTGCCTGCCTGTGCCAGCGCGCGCAATGTCTTGCCGGTTTGCACGTCCAGGGCCGGCATGCGGGCTGCGCGCAGCGCCCGTGCCTTTTCGGAAGCCTGGTGACGAAAGGCGCGCATATCGCGAGCGTTTGTCTTCCAGGCGCTTATCCGCGCCGCCGTGTCCGGTGTATCCGGTCCGATGAACTGTTGTCTGTGAGCGCCGCCGGCACCACGCACAGTGGCATACCACCAGGATTTTCCGCCCACTTTCCTCAGATGCGGCGTGCCCACCAGATCTTCCAGTGGCCGGTCGAGATGAGCCTGAAGCAGATCCTGATACAAGGTCTGCAAGGTAAGGGGTATCTGCCTCATGAAGTCATTATACCACAAAAAATACTTTGTGGTATAATGACTTCAAATGTTCAGAAACGAAATCCCTGCGTCTCAGGCAATCCCCGGCGCGCAGACGCGGTTGCGGCCTTTGGTTTTTGCCTCATAGAGGAACTTGTCGGCTTTCTGCATCAGTTCGCGGGCGGACATTCCCGGCTCGTATTTCGCCACACCGAAGGACGCCGTCACGGTGGGCAGGGGCGCGGGCGCGCCTTCCAGCTGATGCATGGTCTTGCTCAGCAAATGCTTGATGTTCACCAGCCGGTTATAGGCTTCCATAAGCTGGCTGCCGGGGAAGAGGATTGCAAACTCCTCGCCGCCATGCCGGGCCACCAGCCGCGGCTCATCCGCGCTGGAAGAGATCAGCCGCGCAAAATTCTGCAGCACCACATCGCCGGCCTCATGCCCGAACGTGTCGTTCAGCGCCTTGAAATGATCAAGGTCGGCCATTGCCACGCACAGCGGCTCGCGCGTGCGCGCGGCATGTTCGATAGCTTCTTCCAGCGTCTTGTCGAAGGCGCGGCGGTTGGGAATGGAGGTCAGCGGGTCGCGCAGGCTCTGGGTGCGCACTTCATCCAGCTGCTCGCTCAGCGTCGTGATCAGGTTCTGCGACCGGGCAAGGCCCTGGTTCAGCTCCTGCGTCATCGCGCTCATCCGGCGGTTTTCCTCGATCAGTCCGGAAACCAGAGAATTGAGCTGTTCGGGCGAGGTGGCCGCCTTGGGCAGGTCCTGCTCCAGCGTCGTCAGGGTGGCGGAAAAGGCGGAGTTCTGCTGCAGGCTGGTGCCGATCACGGCCAGCACTTCCTCGATCTCGTCGCCAATCGCCTGGCTGAGGTCATGGGTGGCAAAAACGCTCTGCTCCTCAGCCAGATAGGCCTGGAACAGTAATTCGATATCATAGGCCGAAATCGTGTCCTGCCCCAGCAGCAACTCGTCAATCTCGGCCACCAGTGCCGGATCGGAATTCGTCGAATAGGCAAACCACACCGCATATGCATTGGGGTAGGGCGCGGTCTTGTATTTCTCGCTGAGTTGAAACACCCGCACGGCGGCTTTGCATGCTTCTCGAAAATCCAGCTGGGCTCTGGGGTCAGAGGCAGTGGCCAGCGGGGTCCGGTCGATCAGTTGCGCGCCCATGTCGGGTCTATCCAGTCATTGTCAGATGTTATGTCGTAGCAGAAGAGGGTTTGAGGACAGTTAATACCGGTTACGATGTTTTTTTTATTCGCCAAGGTTGCCGGGATTGTCCGGAGCTGTCCGGATTTGCCCTTGGAGCGCCGTTGGAGTTTTTTGGGAGCTTTCCAGAAAAAACTCCAACGCCTCTTACCCCTCTCCCTCAGGGAGAGGAGGGGCCCGCGCCCGCAGGGCGTGGGAGGTGAGGGCCTTCC
>NZ_JBNNJJ010000026.1:0-26019 GCF_050269995.1 Hyphomonas sp. NPDC076881
AGCGTCGTCTTGCCGTGGTCAACGTGGCCAATCGTGCCAATGTTCACGTGCGGCTTCGTACGCTCAAACTTTGCCTTGCCCATCGGGCCTCTCCTATAATTGGTGTCGTCCGGCCCGCCGGACAGGTTCAACCTAGATTGATCTCCGGCCACATGGCCTTCAAGCGGCGCCTAATACCCATGTGTGACACGGGTTTCAAGCGGGGTTTTACGGGGCAAAGCTGCACATTTGCAGGCCTTGCGAAGCCAAACGCCCCGGCCGATAAGCGCACGGTCTGACTTTACGGAATTGAGGACCGAATGCGCAGTGAACTCCAAGACCATGCCGCCCGCCTGAGGCTGCAGCCTCTGAAGCTGCTCGCGACAACGCGCGCAGGGGATCAGCCGCTCGAAGCGGCAGGCTGGAAAATCAGCCTTGCGCGGCACTTTCTGGATGCCTCGGCAGAGGCCAGCCTGCTCCAACACGGCGCCGACGCAGCCTTGGTAAAGGCGGGCGAAGATCTTTTCGGCGGCGCCATCGTGAACCCCTCGGAAGGCCGCCCTGCCCTGCACTGGGCTTTGCGCGCCCCGGCGCGCCTGACGGGAGAAGCCGAAACCATTCGCCAGAGCGTTCTGCCGGCGCTTGAATTTGCAGGGAAAATCCAGACCGGCGAAATCCGCACCGCGCATGGTGAGGCGTTTACGGCTGTCCTTCACATTGGTATCGGCGGATCGGATTTCGGGCCGCGCCTGATTGCCGACGCATTCGAGGATCTTGCGCACCCGTCGATCGAGTTGCGGTTTGCCGCTAATGTGGATCCCTATGATCTGGACCGGGCGATGGCTGGGCTTGATCCCCTGTCCACGCTGGTGATCGGGGTGTCCAAATCCTTCGGCACCGAAGAAACACTCTATAATCTAGGCCGTGCGCGCGCCTGGTTGGAGGAGAAGCTGGGCGATGAGGCTGCCCGCCACCTCGCCCTGGTGACTGCCAATCCGGAGAAGGCCAAAGCCTGGCTGGGCGGGCGTGACGCCTACACGTTCGATATGCCGATCTCCGTGGGCGGGCGATTCTCGCTTTGGTCGGCCGCGTCGCTGGCCTGCATGATCTACCTGGGACCTGAGACCTTCCGGAAAATTCTCAATGGTGCCAACGAGATGGACGAGCATGTGCGCGCGGCGCCGCTCGAATCGAATGCCGCAATGCGCCTGGCACTGCTGGATTTCTGGAACACCTCCATCCGCGAGAAGCCGATGCGGGTGCTGCTGGCCTATGCCAACCGCCTGCGCCTGTTGCCGACTTATCTGCAGCAGCTGGAGATGGAGTCGAACGGAAAATCCGTTGATTCTGAAGGCAATGCGGTCTCCCCACCCACCGCGCCTGCCCTCTGGGGCGGCGAAGGGTCAGTAGGCCAGCACTCCTATCACCAATGGCTGCACCAGGGATCGCAGGATGTGCCGTGCGAATTCATTCTGGCGCCGGACTTTGACCGCGACTCTGAAGGACTGGACGCGCTGACCGCTCATGCGCTGGCGCAGGCCGAAGTGCTCGCCAATGGCCGCAGCCTAGAGGAAGTACGCGCTGAAGAGCCGGGGATAAGCGAGGCCGTATCCGCACAGAAAGTGCATGCCGGCGGGCGGCCCTCCACACTGCTCTCCCATGCCGGTTTCGGCCCGGAGGCCTTCGGGGCGCTGATAGCGCTGTACGAACACCGCACCTATTTCGCCGGCAAGCTGTGGGGATTGAACCCCTTCGACCAGTGGGGCGTGGAGCGCGGCAAGACCATGGCCGGACGCATCAAGGCGGTGCTGAAAACCCCTGACAAGGCCGCTGATCCTGTAACAGCTGCGCTGCTGAAGCAGATTTTCTGAGGCATGGCGATTGCCCGCATCCTGCGCGAGCAGACAGTGGGCGAGACCCGCTGGCTGGCGCTTGATTCGGGGTGCAGGCCCGCTGCGCTTTACCTTGAGCGCGCCTCGAACACTGCAGCGCTCGGGGCGCGGCTGGAAGGCCGCATCGGCAAGACAGAACCCGGTGCAGGCGGGACTTTCATTACCCTTGCCGGGACAATGAGCGCATTCCTTCGGACAAAGAATGGACAAATCCGGACAAATCCGGACACTTTGATACCAAGCGAGGGCACGCCGGTGACGGTCGAGGTCGTCGCTGAAGCGCGGGCCGGGAAGCTCGCCCGGGTGAAGCTGGCGGCGCCGGGCGCTGGCCTCGCAATCTCCAGCGCCGATGCCTGGCGGGCCCATCTGAAGGGTGGGAGCGCCGCGCCGGTGGAGGACGTGCCCCCCGGCGACACGATAGTCAGCGCCGCCTTCGAGGATGCCCTTCGCCCGGAAGTGACCCTGCCCGGTGGAGGGCAGATGCATATCGAGCGGACACGCGCGCTGACGGCGGCCGACATCGATTCGGCAGGCCGGGCCCTGAAAGGCAGCGCCGGGGCGCGCGCCCTTTCCCTCAACCGCGAGGCGGCAGGCGACCTGGCCCGGCAGATCCTGCTGCGGGGCCTGGGCGGGCTCGTGGTGCTCGACTGCATAAGCCCGATTGCGGGAGATGGGGCCGCGAAGATCCGCGCCACTTTTGCGGAAGTTTGGGAAGGTCTGACCAGCCGGCAGGCGAAGGCGCTGGCGCCTTCGGCGCTGGGGCTGATGGAAATCGCCGCCGACTGGTGGATCACCCCGCTGGCCGAGCGGATGCTGGACGCAGCGGGAGCGCCGACGCCGGAAACGGTGGCGCTGGAGGGCCTGCGCGAGCTGGAGAAGGCCGCGCAGCAGGCGCGGATGGCGCGCCTGACCCTGGCCCTGCCCCAGATGGCCCATGACTGGCTGGCGGCAAGCGGGCTCGACGCGCCGGCCCTGCTGAGCGCGAAATATGGGGCGCGGCTGTCTATCGGGGTTCACGGCAAGGCCGGGTTTGAGCTATTCCCCACCCCATGAGCAAGCCTGCGACCCCCGACCAGAAAAAGCCCCTCTGCGCGCGCTGCCGCAAGCAGACCGTGGCAGCCGAATACCGCCCCTTCTGCTCCAAACGCTGCGCGGACGCCGACCTCGGCCACTGGCTGACCGGCAGCTATGTGATCGCCGGGCGGCCTTCGGAAGATGCCGAGGAAGCCGCCAGCGGACGCCCCGCTGAAGATGATACAGAATCCCACTGATTTGTGCGTAGACAAGGCCCGCGCGCTTCGTTAAGTAGCCGCTTCCCCGTTCGGCCCGCCCGGGTAGCTCAGGGGTAGAGCAGCGGATTGAAAATCCGCGTGTCGGTGGTTCGATTCCGCCCCCGGGCACCATTTTTCCAGTTGTTGCAGCAGGTTTGGGCGATTGAGTCCCCAATCGATTCCTGAACGCAATGAATCTGCCGCGTCGATAAGTTCGAAGCCAGCTACCACCTTCCCGCGCCGTTCGACTTGGGTTGCCGACTTAGCCCATACGATGCGTATGTCCACGATCCACCTAGTCCCCTAAAACTACGAGACCACTTGGAACACCTATTCGAACCACTCTCAGAATGACAAGGCCAAGGGCAACGATTCTGAAGGACCGGAAGTTGCCCGGAAAGATCAAAGGCCGCTTAGTGCAAAACGATGGCAGTCATTTGCTCTGACTCACTATGAATCTAGCGCGCTCAAAAAGCTCATCGAACGTGATGATTTCAGGCGCATTCAAATTTCGGCGGTAAAGTTCGAACGATTTAAATTTCTCTACATTCGTTCCATGTTCAGTTTGAAATTGAGAAAGACTGCCGACAACCAGAAACGACTTTGGCGCTATGTTGAATAGCTGCTCCCCTGTCGGATCACCGTTCTTCTCTTTCGGCCTGACAATTTCCTGCAATGTCTCCAACGCAGACTGAACAGTGACGTGAATTTGAGCGACCGAGGCTGTAAGCTTTGAGCTTGGATGCCAGACGCCGGATCGTTTAGTGTCCGTGCTCAACAAATCAGTGTCATGAGTTTTTACTTCGACGAAGCACAGTGAATTCACGATTCCGCGGGTCTTCATTACAGCATCAACCACTTTCCCGGGACCGCTAAGGTCGTAGCCGCTTACGGCTTGTTCCAGCTTCTTTTTGTCTAGCCCGCTCAAAAACTGATATGAAAGACCATACCCAAAAATCCAAGTGTTCAGTTCAAAGAACTTCTGCCATAGCCGCTCGGGTTTATCCGCCTTGTGATGCACCATCTTTTGTTGGAAAAATTCTTCTTCAGAAAGCAATCTCTCAAAGATGCTCAATTGATCTTGCCGATACCGCACTGCGACAACATCACGCCGAAGATTCGTATTCTTCAGAATATCAATCACTAAGCTTTCATCATTCGAAACTAACCTGTTGATCTGTGCGCGATTTAAAACAATTTCGTGCAGTTCTTCATCCGGAATATGTCGCTTCCGAGGGTCGTCAACACCCACTGTTTCGACCCCGGCCAAAAACTCCTTAAGTTCTCGGATTTCAGAGCCGACAAAAGAGAACGAGAATTTTTCACTTGCGCCAGAAACTGCGTTGAACTTTTGAATCGTCAACACGGTAATTCTTCGATCAGATTCGAAGAAGGTAGCCTTGATGGCATGGCGACCGGCAGGCGTTTCGCGCAGGACGATCTGACCTTTAATGGTAGCAAACTCGAAGGCAGGCTGCACATCCACAACCTTAGACATGATGCGCATGGGCTCGCCCAAGTCGCCAGGAAATCGACCTCCAAGTATGGTCTTATCTGTTCGGCGGGAAAAATGTGCACCAGCCTCGTCAAACTCGTCAGTCAAAGTGCACCCTCTATCTTATCAATCCATCCAAGCACTACGAATCACAGCGGGGATCGCCGGAGTTGAAATTATAGCACGCAACTCAGTTTCGCGCCGAATCAGGTCAACCTTCACAAGGCCTCGCACGGCCATTCTCGCACGGCCATTGCGGAGATCACTGAGTCCAGCGTTTCAGCCCCGGGGCCGGAGATTCCGGCGGTGCCACGCCGCACCCGTAATTCTACTTATACTACCCTTGGGGTTTTTGTTGCTCACTGGGCTGACAGGTGGTGCGTAATCCTTGTCCGGATTTCTTTTCTGATCTGAACCGGATCTGGGGCGCCGGCCGCTTACAATGTATCTATTTGACCACGCTATGGTTTGCCAGGGAGGACGGACATCATGCAGCTGAAAGACATTGCCATCTGCGTTGCGAGCGCTCAGGAAGACGCGGGCGCGCTGGACCTTGCGCAGGCGCTGGCCGCCAAGACGGGCGCGCATGTCGCCTGCTCCGCCATCGGCATCATGCCGGCCCCGATCCTCTATAACGAATTCGGCATGGGCGCGGCCTATGTGGAGCAGCTCAATCAGGACAAAGAGCTGATCGACCGGTTCTGGGCCGACCTTCAGAAGACCCTGGACAAGAAAGACTTGCGCTGTGAACTGCGCCGCCACCGGACCTATGGCACCAATCTGGAATCCCTGGTCGCCACCATTGCGCGGCATGCCGATCTCACAATCATCCGTGCACCGGCAAAAGACATTCTTCAGCCCCACGCCCAGATGATCGAGGCGGCGCTGCTGGGGTCCGGCCGGCCTGTGATGGTTGCGCCCGTGGAGTGGAAATCCGGCCCGGTCGGCAAACGGATGGTGGTTGGCTGGGACGCGAGCCGGGAGGCGGCCCGCGCGGTGCACGATGCCTTGCTGGTGGCCGAAGAGGGCGCCGAGATCACCGTGGTGACGGTGGACGCCAAGGCCGGAAGCCTGGACCATGGGGACGCGCCGGGCCTCGACATTGCCGCGCATCTTGCCCGGCACGGGCACAAGGTGACGCTGCGCAACGAAGGCAGCCTCGGGCGCTCTGCGCATGAGGTCATCCTGCAGGTGGCCATGGACAAGAATGCGGACATGATCGTTCTGGGCGGATACCGTCATGCGCGGCTGCAGCAGGCCCTGTTTGGCGGCATGACCCGCAGCATGCTCCGGGATGTGAAGCTTCCGCTGCTTCTGTCGCACTGAGGGCGCGCCGCCTGCGGTCAACCTGCCCGGCTTGACAGCCGCGCGCAGACAGCCGATGGCGCGGGGCATGCTCCCCGGCGCCTCAGCTGACCCGGCTTCAAACGGCGAAGCCCTGCCTGCTTCTTCGCTCCCGCGAAGTGAGGGGGAGCGCGCATCCCTACGCAATGCCTTCCTGAAGGATCTTTACAGCAACCATTTCGGCGAACTGGTGGGCCGTCTGCGCAAGCTCTATGGCGCCGGTCCGCCGGACCCTGAGGATATGGCGCAGACGGCGTTTGAACAGATCGCCCGGCTGGACGATTTCTCCCGGATCCATTCCCCGCGCGCTTTCCTCTTCCGGACAGCCATCAACCTGACCCTGAATGCCCGCAGCCGGGAAAAACGCGCCCGGGCCCATGCGGAATTGGAAAAAACTCAATTTCCTGATGCGGAGCTGGAAGAAAATTCTCCCGAAATTGTCTTCATGGGAAAACAGGCAATCATAGCGCTGGCCGATGTTCTGAAGGCGCTGCCGCCCAAGCAAAGGGAAATCATCCTGCGCAGCCGGTTTCATGGTGAAACCTACGCCCAGATCCGCGCCGCCACCGGCTGGAGTGAGGCTGACATTTCCCGTCAGCTTACCCGCGCCCTGGAAACCATTCAGCAGGCACTCCGCCCCTAGACTTCCGGTAACCCATGACTTCTGCCTTGCCCCCTCCGGATAAGACTGCGCCGCCCCCCTCCGGGGTCGAGGCAGAGGCGCGCGCCTGGATGGCATACCTGCTTGCCGAAGAGCACACTCCGGATAAAGACAAAAAACTGGAGCTTTGGCTGGCCGCCTCTCCGGACCATCGCCGGGCGCTGGAAACGCTGCAGGCTGGCTGGTTAGCGATTGCCGAGATTGACGGCGTTGAAGATATTCTTTCAGCCCCGGCAAGAATGGCCGCCCCCCGTGCGGGCCGGCCGGCTTCGCCCTCGCGCCCACGCCGGCGCCTGTTAACCGGTCTATTGGCCGCTGCGGCCTGCGGCGTCGCCCTTATCTTTGTTACCCCGCTGATGCAGACGGTGCCCTCCGAAGATATTTATCTTGCCACCACAATCGGCGAGATCCGGACCTTCGATCTTTCGGATGGAAGCCGGCTGACGCTGGACGCGGGCTCGGAGGTCAAGGGGCGCTTCACGCGCGATCAGCGGTCGCTCACCCTGGTGGAGGGCAACGCCTATTTCGACATTGCCCGGGCACCGGAACGCCCGCTGGACGTTCGCGCGGGCGAGGTTCAGGTCAAGGTTCTGGGCACGCAGTTCGATATACGCCGGCGCCCGGCGGAAACCATCATCAGTGTCGAAGAAGGGCATGTGGCGGTTACCGGGGCGCAGGGCTTCCCGGCTGTCTCCCTTACCGGCGGACTTCAGGTTATCTACCGCACGGGCAAGGGTTTTGACGCAAGCGCACCCTTTGATGCGGCGCGGTCGGCACCATGGCGCCGCGGCCAGCTCTATTATGTGGACGCGCGCCTCAGCGACATCATCGGCGACGTGAACCGCTACAGCGCGCGGCCGATCACGCTTGCGGATCAAACCCTTGGCGATCTGCGCCTCACCATGAGCTTTTCGGTCAATCAGATCGAGACCATGCTGGCGGGGCTCGACGAAGCCTATCCGCTCGATATCGACTATACGTCATCGGAAATTCACATTTATTCCGTACCCGAATAACCCAGAAGATGACGGTTCCGTGAAAGCGGTGAACCTTTTGTGAAGTTTGGCTCCGGCCTGAAATTCCCGCCTCCCTCATCTGTCTTCCCGGCGTCCACACCTTTTGTGCGGACGGATCTCTGGCCCGAATAGTCAGGATCTCTCAAGTCTTTTTCCGGGGAACCCGATGACCAACACGTTTTCTCTTCGCGCGGCCCTTTTGCTGGTGACATCCGGCATCGCGCTTGGCTGCGCCCTGCCCGCCATTGCGCAGGAGGCTGATGAAACGGCTCAGCCGACCGAAGCCTATGTTCAGGATGCCGTGATCGTGACCGGCACGCGCGGCGCGCCGCGTACGGCGTTTGACAGCCTTGCGCCGGTGGATGTGATCTCCGGCGACGCGATCAATCTCACCGTCTCGGACGAGGTGATGGATACGCTGGCTCAACTCGTGCCATCTTTCAATGTGAAGCGTCTTCCGATGGCCGATGGCCAGGTGTTTGTGCGCCCTGCCTCTTTGCGCGCCCTCTCTGCAGACCACACGCTGGTACTCGTGAATGGCAAGCGCTTTCACCGTTCAGCCCTGCTCGGCTCCAACGGCGCGCAGGCAGCCGACCTGGCGCAAATCCCGTCCTATGCGATCAAACGCATCGAGGTGCTGCGCGACGGGGCATCGGCACAATACGGCTCTGACGCGATTGCCGGTGTGATCAACATCATCCTGGAAGACAAGCCGGGCACCCGCGCCTTTGCCCAGGCGGGCGAATATTACGAAGGTGATGGCGAGCAATATCGCCTGGGCGCTCAGCAGGGCTTTGCGTTTGACCGGGGCTACTTCAACCTTTCGGGCGAATACACCGATGCGCAGCCCACTTCCCGCAGCCGTCAACGTCCGGATGCGGAACAGCTGCAGGCGCAGTTTCCTGATCTGAAAGTTCCCAACCCGGTCCAGAACTGGGGTCAGGCGGAGCGTCAGGCATTCCGCTTCGCCATGAATGGCGCTTATCAGTTCGACGCGAGCGAGCTGTATGTTTTCGGCACCCATGGCTGGGGGTCGGGCGTATCGGATTTCAACTGGCGCAACCCGCTGACTACTAACACCTATGGCAACAGTACGGTGGATCCGGACTATGACCTCACCGAGATTTTCCCGGCGGGCTTCACCCCGAAATTTGGCCAGGACGACGAAGACTTCTCGCTGACCGGCGGTTATCGCAGCACCAATGCGGAAGGCTTCTCCTACGACTTCAGCGCCAGCTATGGCCTGAACGACATCGAGTACTTCATGTATGACTCGATCAACGCATCGCTCGGCTCGGCAAGCCCCACCAGCTTCGACATCGGCAATCTGCGCCAGACCGAATTCAACCTGAACGCCGATTTCGTTTATCCGGTGGCGCTCGACTTCCTCGCAGACGATCTCAACATCGCCTTTGGCGCCGAGCGGCGCTTGGAGAAGTATGAAATCTCGGCCGGCGAATATGCCTCCTACGCTGTCGGTCCGCTGGCTGCAGAAGGCTTCCCGTCGGGCTCCAACGGCTTCCCGGGATTCAGCCCGGCCCAGGCCGGGAGCTGGGACCAGGAAAGCTATGCCGCATATGTCGATCTTGAAGCCCCGGTCACCAGCCGCTGGACCGTAGGTGCCGCGCTGCGATACGAAGACTTCTCGGTCTTCGGCGACAATGTTGACGGCAAGCTTTCGACCCGCTTTGAACTGGCCGATGGCCTTGCCCTGCGCGCAACGGCGTCCACGGGCTTCCGCGCGCCGACGCCTGCCCAGCTGTTCAGTGAGCGGATCACGCAGGGGCTCGACACGACCACGCTCAACGTGTTCACCAATGGCCGCTACAGCCCGCAGGGCCCGATTGCCGAGATCATCAGCGCGCGCGCCGGTGTTACGATTGAGCCGCTCGAGCCTGAAGAATCCCAGAACCTGTCGCTGGGCCTTGCCTGGAATTCGGGCTTCGGTCTCACGGCAACGCTGGATGCCTACCAGATCGACGTGGATAACCGCCTGGGCACCTCCGCCACCTACAGACTGACAGATGACGAACGCGCGCAACTCATTGCGCTCGGCGTGCCCAGCGGAGAGAGTATCACTTCGGCCTACTTCTATCAGAACGACTTTGACACCCGCACCCAGGGCTTGGACCTTGTGCTTTCCTGGGGCCGTAATGTGGGCCCAGGAAACCTCAACCTGACCGGCGCCTATAACTACAACAAAACAGAAGTGCGTGCCGGCAGCCTTGCTACCAATCCGGACACAGCTGCCCGCTTTGAAAAAGGCATTCCCGGCAGCACCGGCAATGTTCAAGCCACCTACTCGCTGGGTAATTGGGAAGTGTTTGGACGCCTGCGCTATTATGGCGAGTGGCGGGACTTCTCGGACAATGCCAACGGGGTTGTCTATCAGGATTTCGGCTCGATGGTGCTGATGGATATCGGCGCGACCTGGCAGGTGACGGAAGCCGTCAGTGTCCGGATTGGCGCAGAGAACCTCTTCGACTCCTATCCGGATGAAGCCACCTATCAGGCAAATCGCGGGCTGATCTACTCCCGCAATGCGCCCTATGATACTGATGGCGGGCAATACTATATCCGGACCGACATCCGCTTCTGAGGTAATCTGAAACCATGACGATCACACGACGCATGGTCCTGAAGGGGGCAGCCGCCGGCGCGGCTGCCCTTGGGGCCGTTTCCGGAACCGGAGCCACCCTCCCGCTGGACACCTCACCGGTTCGCCCAGAAGACGAGGCCTATTGGGCCAGAATTGCGGCTCAGTATGAAGTGACCAATGAGGTCATCAATTTCGAGAATGGATACTGGGGCCTGATGGCGCGCCCCGTGCTGGAGGCGTTCAAGCGCCATACGGACTATGTAAACCGGCAAAACTCCTGGTATGCGCGGCGCCAGTTCTACAAGGACATCGAACCTATTCGCGCCCGTCTGGCTGCTTTTCTTGGCGCCGGCGAAGACGAGATCGTTTTTACCCGCGGGGCCACCGAAGCGCTGCAGGCAATCCTGCGAGGATACAACCGGCTGCGGCCCGGCGATGCTGTGATGTATGCCGATATTGATTACGACTCCATACAGACCGCGATGGAATCCCTTGCCCTGCGTAATCAATGCCGCGTTATCCGCCTGAAAGCCCCAGAGCCGGCGGCGTTTGATGAAATTCTGGCGTTCTATGAAGCCGCGCTCGATGCGAATCCGGATGTGAAGCTTCTCCTGCTCACGCATATCAGCCATCGCAACGGGTTGAAGGTACCCGTCAAAGAAATCATCGCGCTGGCGCGCGAGCGCGGGGTCGATTGCATCGTCGATGCCGCCCATTCCTGGGGCCAGACCGCCTTTACCGTCGATGACCTTGGCGCCGATTTTGCCGGGTTCAATCTGCACAAATGGATGGGCGCGCCACTTGGCGCGGGGCTGATGTACATCCGCCGCAACCGGCTTGAGGCCATATCACCGGACATTTCCGAATTGCCCGAGGGCATCGGAGGCATTCAGAACCGGGTTCATACCGGCACAACCAACTTTGCCACCTTCCTTACTCTTGGCGACGCCCTGGATTTCCATCTGGAGACCGGACCGGAAAACAAGGCAGCTCGCCTGGCCCATTTGCGGAACCTTTGGGTGCGGGAGGTTCGCGCCGTTACCGGACTGGACATCCTGACCGCAGATGATCCGCGCCTGCATGCGGGGATCACTTCCTTCCGATTGGCGGGACATGCCGGCACAAGCGCGAACCAGGCAATCGTCGAGCATCTGATTGACCGGCACAGCATTTTTACAACGCACCGCACCGGTCTGGCGCGCGGGGCCTGTGTGCGCATCACCCCGGCTCTTTACAATTCCGCTGACGATTGCAGCCGCCTTGCCGCCGCGCTGGTGGAAACCGTCGAGGCTTTCCGGTCCTGACCTGAGCCGGCGGAGGTGTTGCAGCCCGGCGTCACTCTCAGGGCAAATGCAGCCATGGCCGGCCATTGTCATTCTGCTGTCATGGCTGGCCGCTTGAAAGCAGCGTGAAGCGCGCGGCGCAGCCGCCGGAGAGGACGATGCCCCGCAGCCTGGCGGCTTTCGCATTGAGTTGCTTGGCTGCTGGGCCTGCCCTGGCGGCTCCCGGCGGTATCAATGTCGATGCCCAACCGTTGGCGGACGCTCTCAACCAACTCGCAGCCGAGACCGGCTTTGTGATCATCGCCAATGCGCCAGACCTTAGCGCGCGGCAGGCGCCCCGGATCACCGGCGCTGGCGATGTCGAGGAAGCGCTCACCATACTTCTGGAAGGCTCAGGGCTGCGCTACAAGTCCCGCACCAAAGGCGTATGGGTGATAGAGGCAGATGCCCCGCGCGCCACCCGCCCTGCCCCGCTGACGACCACGCCGGTTGCGCCCCTCAGATTGCCCCCCCTGCAGGACAGCCTGCGGATATTTGACCCTGTCGTGGTAACCGGGTCGCGCACCCTCCCGCTGTTCAGCGAGAGCATGGCTCCGATCGAAGTTCTTCCCGGGCAGGAGATCATGGCGCCCGCTTCAGACGATGTCATCGACATTCTCGCGCAACTCGTGCCCTCCTTCACCGCTCAGCGCCTGCCGCTCAGCGATGGCAATGTTTATGTGCGCCCCTCGCGGCTGCGCAATCTTGCGCCGGACCACACGCTCGTCCTAATCAATGGGAAACGGCGCCACAAATCCGCTTTGCTTGGACCGGAGGGCGCGCAGGCGCCGGATCTGGCACAGATCCCCGCCAGCGCGATCCAGCGGATCGAAATCCTCAAGGATGGCGCCTCCGCCCAGTATGGCGCAGATGCCATTGCGGGGATCATCAATATCATCACCCGCGACGAACCCGGAATTGATATCTTCACACAGCATAGTCAATACCAGGATGGTGATGGAGATCAATATCGCCTGGGAGTTGCCTGGGGCGCGGAGACGCATCGCGCCCGGTGGCGCCTCACCGGCGAATATAGCCATGCCGCGCCAACGTCTCGCGCCCGCCAGAGAGAAGACGCCCTTGCCTGGCAGCAGGAGCATCCGGAAGTCACATTGCGCAATCCCGTTCAGCGCTGGGGACAGCCGGAACGGGAGGACGCCCGCAGTTTGATGAGTTTCGCCTACACTCTGGACACTGGCGGCGAGATTTACGCGCAAGGGAACTATAATCAGGGGGCCGGGTTGTCAGATTTCAACTGGCGCCACCCGGAAACTGCCAGCCTTTACGGCCCCACGGATGCCTTCGAAGATTTCAGTCTGGCGGACGTGTATCCCAACGGTTTTACCCCGCAATTCGGGCAGGACTACCGGGACGGCGCCCTTTTCTCCGGCTATCGCCATACGGGTGATCGTCTGGATTTCGATATCAGCGCCGGCTTCGGGCGCAACCGTATCGACTATTTCCTCTTCGACACCATCAATGCGTCCATGGGGCCGGAAAGCCCGACCGCATTCAATACCGGAGGCCTTCAGCAGACAGAGTATACGGTGAATTCCGATCTTCGTCAGAGCCTTGACGGGAGCCTGCCTTTATCCCTTGCCTATGGCGCGGAGTATCGCCGCGAAATCTATACTATCCGCGCCGGTGATCCGGCGTCTTATGCCATTGGCGCCGGCGCGGTGGATGGGCTTACTTCCGGCTCCAACGGGTTTCCCGGCTATACGCCGCTTCAGGCGGGAGATTTCGATCAGGAAAGCCATGCTGTCTATGCCGACATTGAATCGAACCTTACCCCGCGCCTGAAACTGGGAATGGCCGCCCGGTATGAAGATTATTCCGGCTTTGGCGAGGCCATCACCGGCAAGGTCTCGGCACGCTATGCGCTGGGTCACGGAGCGGCCTTGCGCGCCACGGTCTCAACCGGCTTCCGTCCGCCAACGCCCGGCCAGATATTTGGGGAGCGCACCTCGCAGGGGGTCAGCGCGCTGACGCTCGACGTGTTCACTCAGGGCCGCTTCTCGCCAACCGGTCCGGTGGCGGCCATTCTGAACGCCCGGCCGGATGTATCTATCGCGCCTTTGCGTCCGGAAATGTCGGAGAACCTGTCAGCGGGCTTCGTCTTCTCTCCGGCCGATAAACTGTTCCTGTCTCTGGATGCTTACCAGATTGAGATCGATGACCGTTTCACGCAGTCTGATACCTACGAACTTACCCCAGGCGAGCGCGCGCGGCTGACGGCACTGGGCGTGCCGGGCGGGGAAAGCATCACTGAAGTTACGTTTTTCCAGAATGACTTCCGTACCCGGACGCAAGGACTGGATCTGATGGCCCAGTTCAGCCATCTCGTCTCCAACGGTGAAGTTTCCATCAAGGCCTCCTACACCTACAATACGATCAAGGTTCTGAATGGCTCCCTCCAGGACAATCCTGTCCGGCTGCGCCGGTTTGAGGAATTCCTTCCGGCCCATTCGGCCCAGGCAACCGCCAGCTTTGACAGCGGCGCCTGGCGGCTGGAAGGGCGTGTACGGTTGAGCGGATCCTGGTCGGATTATGCCGATGACGAAAATCTCAGCCTGCAGAGGTTCGGGGCAAAGACATTTGCCGATGTTGCGATCAGCTACGCGCTGAGTGATCAGTGGCGTCTGCGTGTCGGCGCGGAAAATCTGTTCAACACCTATCCGGATGAAGCCGGCCTGCAGAAATCAAAGGGGCTGATATACTCCCGCAATGCCCCTTACGATACCGATGGGGGGCTGCTCTATGTCCGGCTTTCCTGGACAGGTGGGGAGCAGCCCTGATCCCGGATTCATTTACCCGCGCTTTCGATTTCCCGGATGCCGTTCAACAGCGCCGCTCGGGATATCTCGCCGACATGGGTTTTATGGATCATTCCATCGGCGCCGATAAAAAGAGTTGCAGGCAAGGCACGCGATCCAACAGCAGCAGACAGCGATTGATTAGGATCGAGCAGGATCATGCCGGACCGGATGCCCTCCCTCTCCAGGAATTTGCGAATGACAGATGCGTCCTCGCCCTGATTGATGAGCAATACCGGGACTGCTGATCCTTCAGCCACGTCAACAAGCATTGGCATTTCCCTCCGGCAAGGCCCACACCAACTGGCCCAGAGGTTCACCACGAAGGGCCTTCCCGCAAGGCTTTCGAGTTGCAGCGGTGTTTGCTCAAGAGTTTCGATTTGCACATCCATCGGAAAGGGTGTTTTTTCGCGCGTCTCCAGCGCAAAACTCGCTGCTTGAAAAACCGCGAAAAGAAGGCCCGCGCCTGCGGCGAGAATAACCGCAGAGCGCTGCCCCTTGCCTCCAGCCAATATCACACCGGCTGCGGCCAGAACCCCGGCCCATGCGATGAAGCCTCCCTGCCAGACAGCAAGGATTGACCAGGGTTCTGCCAAATAGGCCGGATAATTCTGGGCCACGAAAACCAGGCGCGCGGCCAGCACGCCAATTATCACCGCGCTCCACGAGAGCCGCTCGAGATCCTTGCCCCAACGCCGCCCAAGGACACCGGCGCCCACCAGAAACAGCCAGACAAGCAAGATGCCCATCAAGCGATCTGCTGCCAGAGCCATCGGTCCAATCTCAATCATATTGTTGGTACTCACATCATTCCGGCAGGCCTCTCGCCCACGCCGGAGCCGTCAGACCGGACGGCAGATGAGGCGAACGAGACGGCGGACGATGGGCATTACGACGAGGACGACCGGAAAGGCAAGGAGCCAGCTGATCAACCAGGCACTGAGCCAGCCGCCGAGAAGACCTGACGTGATGCCCTCGCTTTTTATCGTGGAAACCAAGGAAACGAACGCGCACATAAAAATTGAGAGAAGCAAGGATGTCATGAACGGCGCGTAACCCGGTGGCAGGCGGAAACGGTTGCCGGAATGGACGGAGGGAGACGCCTTGATCGTCATTTGAGCGATCCTGCAGTCTTGATGACGCGCTGCACCAGCAATGGTAAAATCTGGGCCGCGACCGGATCAACCAGCGCGGCGCCGTCAAAAGCGCGATCGGCGAAGGGCACGGCCGCCTGTTCCGGAACAACGAGCATCTGGACCGTACCGAGGATCTGACGCAGATGCATCAGTCCCCGCAAGCCCCCATACGGACCCGGAGAGGCAGACAGAATGCCCGCAACCTTGCCCCGGAACGCGCTCAGCACGAGCGGCCCTTCCCCATCGGTCGGCCGAGAGACCCAGTCTATGGCATTTTTGAGCAGCCCACTGACCGATCCATTATACTCCGGCGATGCCATCAGGATTGCGTCATGCTCAACAAAGAGAGCCTTCAGGCGACGGGCGCTTTCGGGGAAGTCCGTTGTCTCCAGCCTGTGGGAATATATCGGAAGATCAAAGTCTTCCAGCCGGACGGAAGTGACCTCCGCCCCCTGCGCGCTGGCGAGCGTGGCGGCGCAGTCAGCCAGGCGCTGGTTGAACGAGCCGTCCCGCGCGCTCCCCGCCAAAACAAGTATTCTCACGGCCGACATTTTATCCTCCCGCGCATTATCTCAAAGAAGAAGCATGGACATATATCACTTAGCTAGCTACTTATTTTAGCCCATACAAGCCTTGTTCGCGCCGATGCCGGGGGAGTCAGATGAAGATTGTAGAAATCCGGGAAATGCCGGTGCGCCTGTCGGGCAATATCGCCAATGCTGTGGTGGATTTCTCCCGGCATACGGTGTCACTGGTGGCGGTGGTCAGCGATGTCATGCGTCATGGGCGGCCGGTAACAGGCTTTGCGTTCAATTCCATTGGCCGCTTTGCGCAATCCGGGATCATCCGCGAGCGGCTCATTCCGCGCGTTGCCTCCGCCCCGGCCGAGACATATCTCGGCGTGGATGGGTGCCTCTCTCCGGGGGCGCTAGCCAAAGTTCTCATGAAAGATGAGAAGCCCGGCGGCCATGGTGACCGGGCCTCTGCTATTGCGGCAATTGAACTCGCCGCCTGGGATCTGCTCGCCAAGCTTGAGGATCAACCCGCAGCCAATACCATTGCCAAGGCATTCGGGAAGACACCGGCCGACAAGGTCAGCGTATATGCAGCTGGCGGTTATTATTATCCCGAGGGCGGCGCAGACAGGCTGCGCGACGAACTGAAAGCTTATCAGGATATGGGCTTTACGCAGTTCAAGATGAAAGTAGGCGGTGTTCCGTTAAAGGAAGATATCGCCCGGCTCGAAACAGCCATAGAGCAGGCAGGTTCCGGAAGGTGTATTAGCGTCGATGCCAATGGGCGGTTTGGCCTGGAGGACGCGATCTCTCTGGGCGAACGGCTGAAACGCTATCAGCTGCGCTGGTATGAGGAGGCGGGAGATCCACTGGACTATGATCTCAACCGACAAGTGATTGACGCATATCAGGGGCCCGTAGCTACGGGCGAAAACCTGTTCTCCATTCCGGATGTGCGCAATCTTTTGCGCCATGGCGGCATGCGGCCCGGCATCGATATTTTCCAAATGGATGCCGGCCTAAGCTATGGGCTGAACGAATATGCCGGGATGATTGCCCTGATGGAGGCCTCCGGTTTCTGCCGGGCGATGGCCTTTCCGCATGGCGGGCACCTGCTGAACCTACACATAGTCGCCGGGCTGAACCTTGGCGGCTGCGAGGCGTATCCAGCGGTGTTCCAGCCTTTCGGAGGCTACCTGCCCGGTCTTCCCATCACGGAGGGAATGATCGAAGTACCCCAGCAGCCTGGATTTGGGTTGGAGGCCAAGCCGGAACTTCGTCCCTATATTGATCAGATCTCGGGCTGAAAGGCGCTAATCAGGCGCCGCCCCGGCGGCCTTCGAAGGATTTCACCAGCGCCGTCAGCACGGCATTCACCGGCGCCGCAAGGCCGATCCTGGCCGCCTCACGGGGAACGGCGCCGTTGATATAGTCAACTTCTGTCTGGCGGCCTGCCTCCAAATCCTGCAACAGGGATGGCTTTGCCGAAGCGACGCGCTGGGCAAAGGCACGAATATGGGCCTCGGGATCACTTACCTTGAGCGCCACACCGGCGGCGCGCGCAATCTCCCAGGCTTCGAGGCCCGCAGCAATGCAAACCTCACCCAGGGCCGGATCCGCCAGCGCTTCACCAACCGTAAGGCCGGAAATCGCACAGGGCGCGCTGAAAGAAGTATTACAAATCAATTTTTCCCACTGTATACTGACGATATCATCAGCCACTTCGGCATTAAATCCGGCGCTACGCCAAAGCTCTGCAATCTCGGAAATCCGGTCAGTACAAAGGCTTCCATAGGCCCCGATCTGAATGGCCCCCATTCCGGCGTGGCGCGCATGGCCGGGGGATACCACCGACGCACCAAAGCCCGCTGCAATCCCTACGGCCACCTTCTCTGCCCCGAAAAATTCCGCCACCATATCTGCGGAGCCCAGTCCATTCTGCATCGTAAGGATAACAGTTTGGGGGCCGGCCATTGGGGCCAGCCCATGGAGGGCGCCGCCCACCTGGGTGGCCTTCATCGCCAGAATAATGAGATCGAACACCTCATTGGGCGGCGCCGTGAGCGCCCGCACCTGAACTGTCCGGTCACCACTCGCCCCCTCCAGGCGCAGGCCACTGGCAGCGATGGCCTCAATGTGCGCCCCCGGACGGCTTACAACTACCGGCTGATGGCCAGCAGCAGCGAAAAGCCCGGAAAAAACCGATCCCATGGCACCGCCGCCGACGATGGCGATCCTCTGAGGCTGTGTGCCCATGCTTAGATCCGCGCCTGAAGCCAGCTTGACACAACATCGGCTGCGTCATGCCGATGCTGCGCAGATTCTTCGAAATAATGCGCACCGGGAAGCATCTGCAACTGCTTGTCGGACGCGCCGATGGCATTGTGAATACGGGCCGCATCACTCGGAAAAACACCGGTATCTGCCGCACCCTGAATAACCAGAGAAGGCACTGTCAGCTTTTTAAGATGCGGTTCTCCCTGGCAATCCGAAGTTTCCAGAGACCACATGGAAAGCCAACTGGTCAGCATCGACGCGCGGCCAATACTCGGGCTTTTGTTGGCAATCACGGGATCGCCACGATAACACCAGCGCGGTTTGCGATCGGAGGGGTCCAGGGAGGGATCCATGCAGCGCAAGTCGCCCCACATGCGGAAGAGCGGAAAGATACGGTCTGGAATTCCCGCAGCATTAAGACGGGCAAGCTCAGCCTTCACCCAATCGGTGATGCGCTGATTGCGGGCGCGCTGGGCGGCGCGGTAGCGGGTAACAAATTCAGGCGAATAGGGCGGGCCATTGTCAGGATTGAACGGATCAAGCGACGGATCCGTTGCGACGGGGTCCCATTCATCCGTCACCGAAGCATCCATCCAGTCAGTCATCACTTCCGGGCGGCCGATATGGGCGTTGCTGGAAACATAGAAATCCGCCGGCGGCAGAGCGGCCAGACGCTCAGCGCCGGCACCTTTCAGTTTTCCGGAAAGCGTGGAGCGGGTCGCCTCAGCCTGATAGGCCGCCATCAGCGAACCGCCGCCGGAGTTTCCGAAGAGCACAACTGTCTCGACGCCTGCCACCTCGCGCAGCCATTTGACCCCCACACTGATGTCCACCAGCGCATGTTCCAGAAGGAACATATCCTCGGCGCCGCGATAGCGTGTATTCCAGCCGAGAAAACCATACCCCCGAGAGGCAAGATAGGCGGCGAAATAGTGTTCGCTGAAGTCGACATTGTAATGGGTGGCGATGAATGCCACGCGCGGATTCGGGGTGCCTTTGGGGGTCCAGTAAATCCCTTGGCAGGGATGCCCTCCCGCCATGATCCTGGGAGATGTGGGCGATTCACTGCTGACGAAACGGCTGTCGACTGTATCCTCAATCCGGCCTGTATCGGTCATTCGGGCGGTCCTCCAATTGTCTGTACAGGAAACATGCCCCGGGGGCTGTTTCTTCTGATTTCGAGCGGTAGCAAATCTCAGGAGATTTGCATAGCTATCTAACCTTTTTTCAGCTAACTTTCTTCAACTATCCCCGTCCCGCCCGGCAACCGGTGCTTGCCTTGAAACGCGCACCATCCATATAGTTCAGGAATAAACAGGAGCGCATTTCGTATGACAAAAAGAGCCGGCACTGAAAGCCCTTACTCCGAATGGAGCAACAGTCTTGGCTATCTCGTGCGGAAATCCTTCCGGTCAGTCTCCCGCGCGCTGGAAGCGCGCACCTCCGAATATGGTGTAACGGCTTCACAATGGCATTTCCTGCGGGTGCTGTGGATCGAGGACGGTATAAGTCAGCGTGAACTCAGCCGACGGGTAAGCATGCGCGAGCCGACCACCGTGATTGCCGTCAAACGTCTGGAAAAGGCCGGTCTGATCACCCGAAAGCAGAGCACCGAAGACGGACGCAAGATCAACATCTTTCTTACGCCCAAGGCCAAGGCCCTAAAGGCAAAGCTCATGCCTCTGGTTGAAGAGGTCAATGAACTCGCCACAAAGGGGCTAACCGCAAAGGAAAAATCCGAGCTGCGGCGTCTGCTGACCAAGGTGAACCAGAATCTCGAATCAGAAGACCGGCTGATCCAGACACCCGCCCCGCCGCCCTGATCCGCCTCTGTGCGGCTTGAACGTCAGACCTCCTCAACCGAGATGGGCTCGTGGGCGACATCACTCTCGTCGAATGTCCTGGTCCAGGCCGCAAATTCCAGACAAACGCCATCGGGGTCGAAGAAGTAGACCGACCGCACGAACACATCTTCAGTCACTTCAGCGCTGACCTGCATCGGCGAATTGTCGTGATTGAGGATAGGTGTGACATCGACCCCGCGCTCGATCAGGCGCTGATAGTATTCGTCAAACTTTTCAGCCGGAACGTTCAGCGCGATATGGTTCATTGATCCGTGCGCAGAGACAAAGCTTCCGCGTGTCGGCAGGGTAGACGGCGCCGAAATTCCCGGCACGGCCTTTGGCGCATCCGGGAACCAGAAAAAGGCAATGCAATCGCCATTGCCGCAATCAAAGAAAAAATGCTGGCCTGAATTATTGGGCAGATTGATCGTCTTGATGAGGGGCATGCCCAGCGTATCGCGGTAAAACTCAACCGTTTTCTTCATGTCGCGACACACCAGCGCGAGGTGGTTTACACCTTTGAACTCGAACGGACGTTGCTCAGCCATTTGTTCCTCCTGCCCTGTTATTTGCCTAAGGGGATCAGGGCTCATTTACATAGATAGCTAATTCAAAATGGTCCGCAAATCAATTCATCTGCCTGGCTCCGCCGCTTCGGGTTGCCAAACCGGCCGGAGCCAATAAGTTAGCTATCTAACCTTCAAAATATCTGACCGGAGCCTCTCATGACAGGCAACACATCCCCTGCCCGGCCGCGAACTCTGTATGAAAAACTGTGGGATGCGCACCTTGTTGCCGAGGACAATGGCGAAGCGATTCTCTACATTGATCTGCACATGCTGCATGAGGTGACGTCTCCTCAAGCCTTCTCCCGCCTGAAAGCCATGGCGCGCCCGCTGCGCCGGCCAGACCTGACGCTGGCGATGGCGGACCATTGCGTGCCCACGCTCGGGCAGGAACTGGGAATTCCCGGAATTGAGGACGCCGCGTCGCGCCTGCAGATCGAGGCACTGTCCCGCAACAGCGCGGAATTCGGCGTTGAGCACTACACGCTGGGAGATCTGCGCAATGGGATCGTGCATGTCGTGGGGCCTGAACTCGGGCGAACCTTGCCGGGCATGACCATCGTGTGTGGAGACAGCCACACATCAACGCACGGCGCATTTGGCGCGCTGGCCTTCGGGATCGGAACCTCCGAAATCGAGCATGTCATGGCAACCCAGGCCATCCGGCAACGGAAATCCAAAAATCTGCGGATCATCGTCAACGGTCGCCTGCAGGAGGGCATTACGGCCAAGGATCTGGCCCTCAAGCTCATTTCTGTTCTGGGCGTGGATGGGGGGACAGATCATGTGATCGAATATAGCGGCGAAGCGATCTCTGCCCTCTCCATGGAAGGGCGCATGACGCTCTGCAATATGAGCATTGAAGCAGGGGCGCGTGCGGGCGTGATCGCGCCGGATGAAACAACGTTCGCCTATCTGAAACAGCGAATGCCGGCGGATGCCTGGGCGGCGCACCTGCCGGGTTGGAGGACGCTCCACACAGATGAAGACGCCCTCTTTGATCGGACGGTTACGCTGAATGCCTCAGAGGTTGGCCCCGTCGTCTCCTGGGGCATCAATCCAGCGCAAAGTATTGCCATTGACGCGCAAATCCCAGACCCTCATGATCAGACCGATCCCAGAGTGCGGGCGGTGATGGAACGCGCCCTCGGCTATATGCAACTGTCGCCTGGCGCGCCCATCGCGGGCACGGAAATTGACAGAGTGTTCATCGGGTCCTGCACCAATGGCCGCATCGAAGACTTGCGGGCGGCGGCCGTCATCCTGAAGGGCCGGAAAGTTTGCGGGCGCGTGAAGGCCATTGTGGTCCCGGGGTCAGGTCTTGTCCGCCAGGCAGCAGAAACCGAGGGGCTCGACCGGGTTTTTATGGATGCCGGATTTGAGTGGCGCCAGCCAGGCTGTTCCATGTGTGCCGCGATGAACTCCGACCGGTTGAGCCCCGGCGAGCGGTGCGCATCGACGTCAAATCGAAACTTTGAAAACCGGCAGGGCCCAGCCGGACGCACACATCTGATGAGCCCGGCCATGGCGGCGGCCGCTGCCATAACCGGTCAGATCACGGATTTCCGGACACTCCTATGAAGCGGCGGGCCCCGCTTACACCTTGCGGTTCGATTCGAACTCCGAAAGAGCATCTGAATGCTTCAGTGTACGGGAAATATCATCAAGCCCCGCCAGAAGAATATCGCGGAAGTCCTGCCGCACATCGAAGGAATGGGTTTGACCGTCTGGGCCGGTTACCATGCATTCCTCAAGGTCCACACGCACCAACGTGCTCTTCCCTTCAGATAAGGCCGCCATCAGCCCGTCGCAGATCGCCCCTGGCAGAGTGACAGGCAAAATACCGTTCTTGACGCAATTGGTCGCAAAGATTGTCCCGAAAGTGGGCGCGATGATTGCCCGGAAGCCGAAATCGTCCAATGCCCAGACTGCATGTTCCCGGGAAGAACCGCAGCCGAAATTCTCCCGGGCGACGAGGATTTCCGCCGCGCGCCAGGGGGGCTCGTTAAGCACGAAGTCCCCTCGCTCGCCGCCGCCCGCATCATACCGCCAGTCATGGAACAGGCGGCGGCCCAGCCCCTCCCGCGTCAACGTTTTCATGAACCGCGCCGGAAGTATCTGATCGGTATCGATATGGGCAATAGGCAGCGGCGCCGCTATTGCGGTCACCGCCTTGAAAGGACGCATTCTTACAGCACCTCGAATACGTTGTAGCGGACGGCGCCGCCAATTGAATCGCCAAGACCGACAGCCACGATATTGTTCAGCCAGGCATATCGCTCATCACCGGTTTCAAAGATCGGCACTGTCCGGAAATATACCTGCGCCCGCTCGGCATCATTGGCCGGTCCGCCGCGCACGGAGTATTCTCTCACTTTGCTCATCGGCCGGAGCACGCCGCGATAGGACACATAGATGAGTGCGCCGTCATGGGTTTCCATAGTGACGCGGGCATCGAGACGCAGGGTTTCATTGTCGTCAATGGTTGCCCAATCGCCACCTCCCGGAACTATCCGGCCCCGGAGGCGCTCTCCTTCAACCACGCCCCCGGTGAGCACGGCGATCATGCGGCGGCCGAAATGTGCCTTGCCGATCATCTGCTGAGGCTCGTTCAGATCAGCGCGGTAGGTGCAAAGATATCGGAAAGCGGGGTTTTGCATGATGGAAGTCCGAAAAAATGAGGGCGCGCCGGGCAAATTGCCCACGCGCGCGCAAGTCAGTTTACATCGTGTAGGAGAGGCTGACGCCGTACGTCCTGGGAGGGCTGTACGGTACGAGGGTTTGCTGGAATGGGCCAAAATAGGTCACATATGTCGGAACCAGCTCATCGGTGAGATTCTTGCCCCAGAGCGATACCTGCCAGCGATCATCCGGCAGGGTAACCGAGAGGCGGGCATCGAGATTGTCATGCTCGGGCCAGAGCTGCGCGGCAACATTGGATGCCTCGAAGAATGCATCATCCACCCAGGAATAGTCGACTCTGGCCAGCAGGCGGAAATCACCGATCGGGGCCTCATACTGAGCTCCGAGATTGTATTTTCCCGAAGGCGACCGGGGAAGTTCGTTGCCCGTGTAATCCGTTCCCGGAATCTGGTATTCCACGAACTCCGTGTCGAGCCATGAATAGCTGCCATCGAGCCGGAGATTGTCTGTAAGGCGGCCGACAATTTCGACTTCGAAACCCTGGATTTCTGCCTTGGCCGCATTGCTGACCACAACGCAGCAGAGCGGCACCAACTCGGAAATCTGCAGGTCTTCATAGTCGGTCTTGAAGAGGGCCGCGTTCAGGGTGAGGCGCCGATTCAGCCACTCGGTCTTGGCGCCGAGTTCATAGCCCCATGCGAACTCTGGATCGTAAGGAGTGGACGCACCTGCAGCCGTTCCTGAGAGCCCCTGGAACCCGCCGCTCTTGTAGCCCTTGGCGGCCGAGGCGTAGAGCATGACAGTATCCGATGCTTGCCAATTGAGCGCGAAACGAGGCGTCAAGGCATCCCAGCTTTCCGATGCCTGAACGTCGTATCCATCAAGGCTGCCCAGCGGGGGCGGAAGCCCCGGACCGGAGACCTTCATACCGGCAAAGCGCCCTTCCTTTTCTTCCCATGTCATCCGAGCACCAACAGTTGCTGTCAGCGTGTCGGTGACGGCATAATCAAACTGGCCGAACACGGCAAAGCTCTTGGCATTTACAGATTGGGGATAGATGGCCGTACCTTGCTGGGCAGGAGCTGGGAAATCCTGGATCTGCCCTTGCAGCCGATCAATATCTTCATCCAGATAGTAGAGGCCAACCTGCCCTTGCAGGCGGTCATTCATCGCTTCGAATGCAAAGCGCAGTTCCTGGCTGAACTGGGTAGCCTCTTCCCTTCCGAAATCAGTCGATTCGATTTGAGTTGGCGGGTTGATGGGGTTGCTGAAAAAAGGCGTACGAAACTTGTACTTCACATCGCGCAGAGCAGTCAGCGATGTAAGTGTTCCGAAATCCGTGGTCCAGTTCAGCTCTCCGCTGAGTGAGTTGATCTGCCGGAAAATCTGCCCGTCGATATAGGCATTCACGATGCGCGGATCGGGGTTTACGCCCACACAATGCACCCCGCCATTGAAGGTTGCGTCGCAATTGTTGTCTCTGGGATTACCCGCCTGATCCTGCCAAGTTCCGTCTGCCCGGAGCACGATATCCAGGTTTTCTGACGGCAGGAACCGCGCGGCGATCCGGGCAGTTGTTACATCCTGATCATTGACATCATTGCCAGTGGTTTCGTTGAACTCGAAGCCATCCCTTTGCTTGTGCGCAAGTCCGCCCGAGAGAAAAACCTTGTCGGACAGCGGAACATTCCCACGAAGCGTGACATTGTACCTGCTGAAGTTACCGGCCGTACCTTCAGCAAAGAATGATGGCGTGGCGGATGGTTTGCGGCTGACAAACTGGATCAGTCCGCCGATGGCATTCTTGCCGAACAGTGTTCCCTGGGGGCCGCGCAATACTTCCACGCGCTCCAGATCGAGTACATCCAGGTCCGGCGTACCTCCGCGGCCGGCATAGACCCCGTCAACGAAAACAACGACAGAACCGTCGCCGCCGGCATTCTGGCTGATGCCTGCGGCTGTGCCGATCCCCCGCAACGAGAAATTGTTCTGTATGGGATCAACCGCCCCGACCGTCAGGCCCGGGGTGCGCAAGGCAAGGTCTTGAATTGTTTCGATACTGCTGTTCTTCAGCTGCTCTGCAGTAAACGCAGAGACTGCAACCGGAACATCCTGCAGGCTCTGCTCGCGGCGCTGCGCGGTGACCACGACAGTCTCATAGGTGACTTCGGCGTCGACTTCGGCGGCTTCCTGCCCGAACGCCGGCGCAGCGATAGCCGGAACCAGCAACGCAAGCGTAAGAGCAATACGTGTTCCTGAACTTTTCAACATTCCGTTTCCTCCTTTAGTGGGCCCTATCCCCTCCAGGTCATTTTTGACTCTGGCTTGTAATTTGCTTAGATAGCTAACTACTAATTAGTTAGCTAATATATATTTTTGGAATCGGCAACAGACCGTTTGAACGGCAGCCACTGGGAGGATGAACGTGACGGAAACACAGCTGGAGACGGCAGTATCGATGGCCAACCCGGGAAGCGCGCCCCCGCCTTCTCCGCCATGGCCTTCTCCGGCCTATAGCTGGTATGTGGTTTTCATCCTGCTGTTGGCCTTGACCCAGCCCCCTGAATTCCGGCCATGATTTTGCAGACTCTCTCGATTAGAGAGGATGACACATGCGCAAGAGCAGATTTTCAGACGAGCAGA
>NZ_JBNNJJ010000027.1:0-24458 GCF_050269995.1 Hyphomonas sp. NPDC076881
TGGGCCGCATCAAGGCCGCCATGAAAGGCAACACCGTCATCGACCTGCGCAACATCTACAGCCCCGAAGACATGGCCAAACGCGGCTTCCAATACACCTCCATCGGACGGCCTGTCGTATAATTCCTCTTCCAGCGCCTCAGGAAACACGCTCATGAAATTCTTCGTAGACACTGCCGACACCAAAGACATCGCCGACCTGGCGGCAACCGGACTGATTGACGGGGTCACCACCAATCCGTCGCTGATTGCAAAATCGGGCCGTCCCTTTGCCGAGGTGATCGCCGAAATCTGCGGCCTCACCGATGGCCCGGTCAGCGCCGAAGTGGTTGCCATCGACGCTGAAGGCATGATCAGCGAAGGCCGCAAACTGGCCAAGATCGCAGAGAATGTGGCGGTCAAGCTGCCGCTGACCTGGGACGGGCTGAAAGCCTGCCGCACGCTCGCCGATGACGGTATTCCGGTGAATGTGACGCTGTGCTTCTCGGCCAATCAGGCGCTGCTGGCGGCCAAGGCCGGCGCCGCGTTCATCTCGCCCTTCATCGGGCGCCTGGATGACATCCACATCGATGGCATGGATCTGATCCAGGAGATCCGCCAGATCTATGACAACTACATGTTCGAGACCGAAATCCTCGCCGCCTCGATCCGCTCGCCCAACCATGTGAAGCTTTCGGCGCTGGCCGGGGCGGATGTGATGACGGCGCCGCCGGCGGTGATCCGCAGCCTTGTCAGCCATCCGCTGACGGACAAAGGCCTCGAGACCTTCCTGGCGGACGCGAAGAAGGCCGGCATCAAGGTCTGAGGTCGTCATGGCTGAGGCGGAAGGCCCCAAAGGCCGTGTCCTGATCATTGCCGGCTCCGATTCAGGGGGCGGGGCAGGGATACAGGCCGATATCAAGGCCGTCACGATGATGGGCGGGTTTGCGATGACGGCGGTAACCGCCATCACCGTC
This sequence comes from Hyphomonas sp. NPDC076881, assembly GCF_050269995.1. NCBI lineage: Bacteria > Pseudomonadati > Pseudomonadota > Alphaproteobacteria > Hyphomonadales > Hyphomonadaceae > Hyphomonas > Hyphomonas sp. NPDC076881. Next base: position 956 of record NZ_JBNNJJ010000027.1, read on the forward strand.
CAGAATACGCTGGGCGTGCAGGGCGTGTGGCCCGTGCCGGTGGGCGCGGTGACCGACCAGATGAAGGCGGTGCTGTCCGATATCGGCGCCGATACCATCAAGACCGGAATGCTGGGAACTGCGCCGCTGGTGGAGGCGGTGGCCGAGACACTGGCGGGGCATGCGCTTGGTCTGGCCCGCGTGATCGATCCGGTGATGATCTCAACCTCCGGCCACAGGCTGGTGGATGAGAAAGCGGTGGGCGCGATCCGTTCCGAGCTTGTACCGCGCGCGCGGCTGGTGACGCCGAATGCGCCGGAGGCGGAGGTTCTGACCGGCAAGGCGGTTGAAACGCTGGACGGCCAGCGCCGCGCGGCCGAGCGCCTGCTGGAACTTGGCGCCCATGGGGCGCTGGTGAAAGGCGGGCATCTGCCGGGCGGTGTCATCCATGATGTGCTGCAGACGACGACGGGCGAATGGATATTCGAAGGCCCGCGCATCGACACCAAAGCGACGCATGGCACGGGTTGCACGCTCGCCTCGGCGATTGCGGCGCTGCTGGCGCAGGGTGTCAGCCTGCCTGAGGCGATTGAGCGGGCGCGGGAATATCTGTTCGGCGCCATCCGGCATGCGCAGGGCTTCGGCAAGGGCCACCCTCCGGTGAACCATGGCTGGACGCTGAAGGCGGATGAATAGCTGCGCTTAACAACCCCGCAGAAAACTTCATTTTACCGGCTATTGGAGCTGTGCAACACAAGGCGCTTCTCAAGGAGCGCCTTATCCATGTCCGTTTATCCCTTCTATCAGGTAGATGCCTTTGCCGCCCGCCCGTTTGAGGGAAACCAGGCCTGCGTGATGCCGATGGAAGCCTTTCTGGCGGATGGCGAGCTGCTCAAGATTGCGGCGGAGAACAATGTGGCGGAGACGGCCTATCTTGTTCCGCAGGCAGAGGGTGTCTGGGCGCTGCGCTGGTTTACGCCGGCGGTGGAGGTGCCGCTCTGCGGGCATGCAACACTTGCCTCTGCGCATGTCTTGTTCGAGGCGGGCGGCTATGCCGGCGATGTCATTCATTTCGACACGGTACAGTCCGGCCGCCTCAGTGTGCGGCGGCTGGCGGATGGGCGGCTGGAGATGGATTTTCCCTCCGCGCCGATCCGGCCTGTTCCGGTAACGGACGATATTGTAGCCGCGCTGGGCGCCCGGCCGTTGGAAGCCTGGGGCGGTATGTTCTATGCCGCGCGCTTTGACAGCGCGGAAGCGGTGAAGGGCCTGACACCGGATGCGAAGGCGCTGAAAACTCTGGGCGCAGAAGGCGAGGGCTGGGACCGGGGCAATTTCGGCTGTTTTGCGCTGGGCGGGGAGGGCGTGGACGCGACCAGCCGGTTCTTCGCGCCGGGCTCCGGCATTGATGAAGACCCCGCCACGGGAAGCTGGCACACGATGCTGTCGCGCATTCTGGCCACGCATTTTGGCTTGCCCGAAGCTGCCTGCCAGCAAGCCTATCCCGGCCGGGGCGCGCGCATTGATGTGCGGCTGGAGGGTGACCGGGTGAAGCTGACCGGGCGGGCCGTGACCGTGATCGAGGGCCAGTTCCGGCTCTGAGCGCGCCCAACTGACCGGAAAACGTGGAAAAAACAGGGAAATGGTGCCGCTTAGGTGACTTGAACACCTGACCCCATCATTACGAATGATGTGCTCTACCAGCTGAGCTAAAGCGGCATGCCGTTTCGGCAGGCCCCGCATATACTGGCAGGGCCCCCGGCATGCAAGCCGGTTTTGCCTCTAAGATCAGTCGTCATCCGGCGCGTAGTCCAGCGGCTGGGTGAGCGGGCCCTGCGGCGGTTTCGGGGGCGTGGCGTGGGTGTCGTCCGGTTGGTGGGCGAGCGCCAGCACGCGGCCTGCTTCAAGCTCGCGGCCATAGCTTTCATAGCGGGGATGGATCAGCTCGCCGACATCGCCAAAGGCATAGACGAGGCGCGCCCAGCCCTGACGGTCATAGTCGAAGGCGCTGCCCTTGGGGTCGATGTCCGACCAGTCGGCCTCGCGCGAGGCGGAGGCGGCCATCCGGCCCCAGCGCTGGGCCTCGCCCATATCGCCATAGCCCTTGAGGGCGCGTTCCATCAGCAGGCAGAGGCGCGCGGTGGGGTTTTCCTCCACCAGCAGGGCGAGCCCCTTGATCGCTTCCACCCAGTCTGCCGCGTCCATCGACAGCTCGGCTGCAAGAATGCGGCTTTCGCGGTGAGTGGGGTGGGCATCGACGAGCGCCTTGAGGCGGGCGGCGATGTTCTCGCGGCTGTCCTGGGGCACGAGGCGGCGGGAAAGCTGGGCAAGGGCGGGGTGGGGCCGCGCTTTCCAGCCAAGCTCGAGCACGCCCTGGGCGGCCTTCGCCTTGCCGTCGATCATCAGGAAGCGGGCGCCGTGATAGGCGGCGGGCGGAAAGTCCGGCGCCGAGCGGATGGCATCGGCGAGGGATTTCTGCGCGGTGGGCTTCTCGGTGACCGGCAGGTTCACGGCGCGCGCGGTGAACAGCACGGCGCGGCGGCGCTTGAGATTGGGCCCTTCGACCAGCCCGCGTTTCTCGCCCATGGCGAGAGTGTCGAGCGCCTTCTCCCAATCGCCCTTGGCGACCTGGATATCGAACAGGGAATTGAACGGCCAGTCCGCATCCGAGCGCAGTTCCAGCGCCTCGCGGGCGCGCGCTTCGGCGGTGAGCTGGTCACCGCGTTCGGAGGCGGCGGTGGCCGAGCCGCGCAGACCCGCCAGCTGGCCGCCGGGCAGGCGGGTGAGCAGGCCCCAGGCGCGCTCGGCGCCGGCCCAGTCATCATTGGCTTCGGCAGCGCGCGCTTCCAGCAGCAGTTTCAGGCGTTCATCCTCGGCATTGCGCATGGCTTTCTTGGCAAGGCGAAGGGCCGCTTTGGAATCGCCGCCTTCGGCGGCCAGCAGGCCTTCAGCAAGGGCAGCATTGGCCTTGCGCGTACGGGCCAGGCGCTGGGCCTTGGAGATGCGCCCGGGCAGCACCAGAATGCCGGTTGCCAGCCACCAGGCCAGCGCGATCAGGCCGCCGAATACCAGAAGCAGGATGGCCGCCACGCCCGCGCGCACGGACACGATTTCCTGGCCAACAGGGAAGGTGACTTCCCCCGGAAGGCTGAACGCCCACCAGGCCAGCACCGCGCCGATGGAAATCAGCAGAAGGACAAAAATGAAAAGGAAAAACCGGCTCATTCGATCTAATTCTCCGGCTCGATCAGGCTCAGCCTGACATCTTCGAGCACCCCCTCCAGCGTGATGCGGCGGTTTGCTTCACGGGTCCAGTCCTGCGCCGCGCGGGCGGCATTGCCTTCCAGCGTGGCGAGGGCCTTGACGCTTGCGGGAAGATCTCCGGCCGCCAGCGCTTTGGACGCTGTGTCGAGCGTTGTGACAACGGGGTTCTCGCGCTTGTTGGCGGGGCGCACGGTGACGGCGTCCCCGAAGACGCGGTTGAGCCAGGAAAGCTGGCTCTGGGGTTGATCTGCCGCCGCATCTGTCTTGCCGGCCGCAGTTACGGCGGCGCGCATGGCGGTGAAGTCGGCTTGCAGTTTGGAGGTGGTCGGCACGCCGCTGACATAGGGGGCCAGCCGGCGGACGGTCTGGTTACCGGGCGCGGCGGCGCGCAGGGCGCGATAGTCGGCTTCAAAGCCGGTGCCCCGGCGGGCGGCGCTTTCGATGGCGGAGAGCGCGAGGGCCGCTTCGGCCTGACGGTCCTTCTCGGGCTCTGCCTGTGGCTCGGGCGCGGCAACCGGCGCCGCGGCGGCTATGGCGGCGGCCTGTTCCATGGCGGAGAGCCGGGCTTCAAGCGCGGTGATCGTGCGCAGCGCTTCGGCCGGGGTGGCGCCTTCGCCCGGTTCAATCCGCTCCAGCGCCTCAATCCGCGCCGTGAGGCTTTCCACAGCGGGTATGCCTGCGCCGCTGGCCAGCAGTTCGTTCAGTTTCCTGGAATTGCTGCTGACCTCGCCGATCAGGCTGGAAAGTTCATCGGAGGCTTCGGGCATTTCAGTGAGGCGGCGTTCAAATTCAGCCTGCTGGGCTGTCAGATCGGCCAGCTGCTGTTCCAGCGCGGCCGATGTCTGCGGCAGGATCAGATCGCGGCCAAAGATGCCGCCTGCTGTGCCCAGCAGCGCTGCAGCAATCGCCGCCACAGCCACACCGCCCCAGCCGGGGCCGGTGGCCTTCGCCTTTGCCGGCAGCGGATCGGGCGCGGGCTCAAAATGCGCGTCGATCGGTTCTGCGTGCGGTTCGTGGCCGGGGGGGCTGGTATCTGTCATGAATCCGTCGGTGGTCTAATTCCTGGGCAGGAGTGTGGCACAACGCGCCTCTGCGGCAAAGCGAGCCGGTCAGGGTGCGAGACGGTTTGCCGCTTCGCCAAGGGATGCCATCAGCGCGTCTTCATTCGGCCGCCCGGCAATATGGAGACCCGCCAACGGTATCCCCTGCAGCGGGGCCGCTGCCGCAGCGGAGATGGCGACGACAACGGCGTGATCAAGCTTTACGCCGGTTTGCACAATCGCCGCGGCGCCTTTGGCCGAATGTACCAGCAGGAGCGCCGGCCCATCCTTCAGCGCCGCCAGCGCCGGGGCGGAGAGGGCAGGGGCAGGTTCTGTGCGGTAGGCGGCGGCAAAGCGGGCCGGGAGGCCTGCGTCTTTCAGCGTGGCAACAAGATTGCCGGCGGCAGCATCATTGGCGATGTGCAGGAGGGGGCCGGAAATTTCCGCGCGCGCGGTGAGGATCAGCCGGGCAAGATCTTCGGCGTCTCCATCGCCTTCCACAACCTTTGAGAACCCTGTCTCGCGGGCGGCGGCGGCGGCCGTTGACGGGCCCACGCACCAGGCCGTCAGGCCCTCTGCGGGCGTGCCCGAAGCGGCAAAGGCATGGACGCCATTGGCACTGGTGAAGATGAGATCGCGCACGCCGTTCAGCGCCGCCGGATCAAGCCCGCAGGGAATGATCTGCAGCATCGGGGAGAGGAGGGCGCGGTATCCGCGCCGGATCAGGCTGGCGGCAGTTTCGTCCGCGCCGGGCTGGGTGCGCGTGACGATCACCGCCAGGCCCGGCGCCTCTGTCACCGCTCGTCTCCGAAGACGGGCAGGGCCTCCTTGGCCGCGAAGATGATTTCCTGCGCGACCGCCCGGCCGAGCAGCACAAGCTGCGCGTCGGTGGCATCCTTGCGGCAGACGCCATCCCCGCGCCAGCGGGCCGTGCCGCCCGGGCTGAGTACTTCACCGATCAGCTCCCACTCATCGCCCCGGTCGAACAGATGGGCGGCGATGGGTGTGCGGCAACTGCCATCGAGCTTTTCAAGGAAGGCGCGTTCGGCAATCGCGGCAGCCCGGCTGGGGCCATGGGTGAGCGTGCCCAGAATCTCAAGAAGCTCCGTATCCGCATCATCGCGTGCCACGACGCCGATGATGCCTTGTGCGGCCGCCGGCAGCATATCCTCCAGCGGAATGGGGGTGGCAACGTCTGCCATGCCAAGCCGGGTAAGCCCGGCCATGGCCAGGAAGGTGGCGTCTGCCTGGCCTTCTTCCAGCTTGCGCATACGGGTCGCCACATTGCCCCGGAAGGTCACCACTTCAAGATCGGGCCGCAGGGCGAGGGCCTGCGCTTCCCGGCGCAGCGAGGCCGTGCCGAGCTTTGCGCCTTCGGGCAGTTCGCGGATGGATTTTGCCGTGTGGGACAGGAAGCCGTCCCGCGGGTCTTCCCGCGCGGGGAAGGCGGCAAACACCTGCCCGGCCGGCAGCACGGAGGGCACGTCTTTCAGGCTGTGAACCGCAAGATCAAGTTCCCCGCGCGAGAGGGCATCATCCAGTTCGCGGGTGAACAGGCCCTTGCCGCCGGAATTGATCAGCCGTTCTGTGGTCAGCTTGTCGCCGGTGGTGGTGAACGCAACGATGTCGCATTCATATGCGCCGGCCGATGCTGCGCGGATACCGTCTGCGATCTGATTGGCCTGGGCCAGCGCCAGCGGAGAGCCGCGCGTGCCCAGCCTGAGGCGCCGGGCGCCTTTTGTCGGGTCTGTATGGGTCATGGCCCTCCCTAGCCGGGGAAATCGCACTTGCCAATTGACGCCGGGACCGCAGGGGGGTACGCCCTCTTATCGTTTAACGGTAAATGTCCGGAGGAATCCCCCATGTTGCGCAGCGCTGTCTCTGCCATCGCCCTCGCTTTCGTACTCGGCGCCTGCGCGCCGGAGACGCCCAAACCTGCCGCCCCGGTGGAGCTTTCCGCCGAAGAACAGGCCGCGCTCAGCGAAAAGCTGAATGCCTGGTTTGATGCCAAATACGAAGAACAGCTGCAGGACAGTCCGGTCCAGTTGAGCTTCCTTGGCCGCAAGGACAAGAATGACCAGATCGACTGTATGACCATCGCCTGCCAGGACGAGCAGCTGGCCAAGGCGAAAGCCGCTGTCGATGAGCTGAAGGCAACCTTCGACTACAATCAGCTTTCACCGGCCGACAAGGATTCCTACGATCTCTGGATATTCCAGTATGAGCAGGCCGCCAAGGCCGTGCAGTTCCGCGATAACGGGCTCATCTTCGATCAGATGAACGGCGTTCACGCATTTATCCCCACCTTCCTGATGCAGTTCCATTCGGTCGATGAGGAGGCCGATGCCCGCGCCTATGTGAGCCGGATCAATCAGGCGGCGCGCGGTCTGCGCGAGCTTCTGGTGCAGGCGAAGGACAAGGCCGGCAAGGGCGTTCACGCGCCGAAATTTGCCTATGAGGCGGTCATCGATCAGTCGGGCAAGATCATCACCGGCGCGCCGTTCACGGAAGGGCCTGACAGCGCGCTTCTGGCTGATTTCAAGGCGGAGGTTCAGAAGCTTGTGGACGCGGGCAAGACCACGCCCGAAACGGCCGCAACGCTGATCGCGGAGGCAGAAGCTGCCCTGAAGGGCGACTTCCTGGCCGCCTATAACGAAATCATCGCCTTTGCCCAGGAAGACCTTGCCAATTCGCCCGACCCGGCCGGTCCCCAGGGTCTCAGCACCCAGCCCAATGGCGGGCCCTATTATGATTTCATGCTGTCGCGGATGACCACGACCAGCATGACCGCCGACGAGATCCACAATCTCGGCCTGTCGGAAGTAACCCGCATCCATGGCGAGATGGAAGCCATCAAGGCACAGGTTGGTTTTGAAGGCACGCTGAACGAATTCTTCGCCAGCATCCGCGATGCAACCGACGATCCACGCCATTACTATCCGGACACGGATGAAGGCCGGCAGGCCTATATCGATGATGCAACCGCTGCCATCGACAAGATCAAGGCCGTCCTGCCCGACTATTTCGGCATCCTGCCGAAGGCTGATCTCGTTGTGAAGCGTGTGGAGCCATTCCGTGAACAGGCTGGCGCCGCCCAGCATTACTATCCGGGCACGCCGGATGGCTCGCGCCCCGGCATTTATTATGCCCACCTTCTGGACATGACCGCTATGCCCAAGGGCGAGCTGGAAGTGATCGCCTATCATGAGGGTCTTCCGGGCCACCATATGCAGATTTCGATCGCCCAGGAGCTGACCGGCGTGCCGATGTTCCGCACCCAGGCAGGCTTCACCGCCTATTCGGAAGGCTGGGGGCTCTATTCGGAGAAGCTGGCCAAGGAAATGCCGGGCACTTATACCGATCCGTATTCGGATTTCGGCCGCCTCGGCTCTGAAATCTGGCGCGCGATCCGTCTCGTAGTCGATACCGGCCTGCATTCAAAAGGCTGGACCGAGGATCAGGCCGTTCAGTACTTCCTCGACAATTCAGCGATCACGGAGGCGCAGGCACGCTCCGAAGTGCAGCGCTATATCGTGATGCCTGGCCAGGCCACCGCCTACAAGATCGGCATGATCGAAATCCAGGAAATGCGGGCCAAGGCGGAAGCGGAACTTGGCGACAAGTTCGACATCCGCGCCTTCCATGACACGGTGCTGGGCGGCGGCGCGCTTCCGCTGGCCATGCTGGACAAGAAGGTTGATCGCTGGATCGAGGAAGTTAAAGCCGCCGGCTGATCGGACGATCTGTCAAATGGCTGACTGAACGCGAGGGCAGGGCTTGCCAGACGGCGCCCTGCCCTCATTTCATTTTCGGAGATAAAAACAAAAGGCCCACTTCGGGAGATAGAGACTTGGATCTGAAATTCAGCGATCATGTCGAGGGTTTCCGCCGCGAGGTCCGCACCTGGTTCGAAACGCAGTTTCCGAAGGACATCATCGAGAAATACAAGGCCGGCCTGCCCCTGACGACGGCGGAAGTGCGCCGCTCCGAAATGGCGCTCGGCGCCCAGGGCTGGCTCGCTTCGGCCTGGCCCGGCGAATATGGCGGCCCCGGCTGGAGCATCGAGGAGCAGTATGTCTTCGATGAGGAGCTGGAGCGCGCCGGCGTCCCCACCGTGACCCCGATGGGCGTCGTGTATGTTGGCCCCGTCATCTACACCTTCGGCTCACAGGCCCAGAAAGACCGCTGGCTGCCGGGCATCCGCGACGGCTCGACCGGCTGGGCGCAGGGCTATTCGGAGCCGGGCGCGGGCTCAGACCTCGCCAGCCTGCAGTTTTCCGCCGAGCTGAAAGACGGCGTTTACACGCTCAATGGCCATAAGATATGGACCTCGGCGGCCCAGCATGCCGACTGGATCTTCCTGCTCGCCCGCACCAGCCAGCGCGAGAAGAAGCAGGAGGGCATCTCCTTTATCTGCTGCCCGATGGACGCGCCGGGGGTAACGGTCAAACCGATCATCAGCATCGACGGGGCCCATACGCTCAACGAAGTGCTGTTCGACAATGTTCAGGTGCCGGAAGAAAACCGCATCGGCGAGGAAGGGAAGGGCTGGACCTATTCCCAATACCTGCTCGGCTTCGAGCGCACCTCTTATGCGCGCATCGGCGGCAAGCGGGCGATGCTGCGCCATGTCCGCGCGCTCGCCACACTGGGCTCTGCAGGCAGTAATGAGCGGCTGATTGATGATCCGGGCTTTGCCATGCGTCTGGCGCAGGCGGAGCTAGCCGTGGACGGGCTGGAAATGACGGTGTTCCGTATCCTGTCTGCCGTGGCCGCTGGTGGCTCACCCGGAGACGCGGCCTCCACCGTCAAGATCCTCGCCACCGAAACCCATCAGCAGATTACAGAACTTTTCCTGGACGCGGCGGGGCCGCATGCCGGCCATCGCGGCCCGTCTTCCGGCGCCACGCCGCGGGATGTGGCGACGTATTTCGCAGGCCGCGCCCAGTCGATCTATGGCGGCACCAATGAAATTCAGAAGACGATCATTGCCCGCAAGGTGCTGGGGCTCTGACGTTTTGCCAGGCCCCTGGCCTTAGGCGGCGCGAAATGAGCGGAAGGTGATGGCGGCGGCGGCGAAGCTGATACCCGCCAGAAGGGCAGAGATCACGCCGTTCCAGCCGGCCATGGACAGGCCCAGGATATAAAAGGGCGCGTCATTGCAGGCGGGCAGTTCGAACACCTGATCCAGGTCGCCCATGGCGAACGGGTCAACCGCCGGGCCGGCCGAGCAGCCTGATGGCGGCGGGAAAATCTCCCACTCGACCCCGGCATGATAGGCCGCAACAATCACGCCCACGACGAAAACCAGCCCGATCAGCACGTTCAGCGCCACCAGAAAGCGCCGTTTCGGCAGGAACCGCCACCAGGTCAGCCCGGTCAGCGTCATCGCGATCAGCGCCCAGTAGACTTCCCGCTGCCGCAGGCAGAGCGGGCAGGGGGCCAGGCCGCCAAATGTCTCGAAAGCGTGGGCCGCCGCCAGCATCAGGGCTGAGGCAGCAAGGGCGAGGGCGGGCCAGCGCCAGCCTGTCAGGGCAGTGGTGATCAGCTGCATGACGCGACCTTCGGCGGCAAACCCCGCCCGGCGCAATGCGGCGGCGTGTCACGAGCCCAGAATGGCCGATGAAATATGTGTGATGATGTTGAGACCGAGGAAGGCGCCGGTGATCAGCGCGCCGATCCAGAGCGTGCCCAGGATGACCCCGGCGATCACCGCCAGCCCGTCCTTCTGCATCAGGCCAAAGGCGGTCACCGCTACTGCCATGCCCGGCACGGTATTGGTCATGGGCAGCGGCGTCAGGATCGAGGCGGAAAACAGGAAAAGGAAAAAGCCGATCACCCGTTCCGAACGCCGCCCGGTGATCACGCTGAAGCGCGGGCGGATGATCGCCTCGATCCAGCCGAACCATTTGCGCCCGCCTGTGGCCATTTGCGTCAGGCCCTTGCGGTCGATCTTGCGCTTGCCAAGGGCAGCGGGCAGCCAGGGCTCCTCCCGGCCGATCACCATCTGGAAGGCCAGCGCCAGCATCGGTAGCGCCACCACCTGCGGCACGCCATAGAGGAAGGGGATGCAGCAGGGCAGGGCCAGCAGGAACAGGCCTGCGCCAAAGGCGCTCTCGTCCAGCCGGTCAAAGATTTCGCGCAGGGAAAAGCCTTCTTCCGGTGCGGCTTCGGCCAGCACTTCGATGGTCTGCAGCAGGGTGCGGTCGGGATTGGCGGTCATGGGAGATGTCATGGGTGGAATTCACTATAGCAGAGAGATTGACATATCACTTCCCTCTGCGGCAGGAGTTTGGCCGTTCTCATGGGAAGCCCCTGTGGTGAAATGGTAGACGCGGCGGATTCAAAATCCGCTTCCGAAAGGAGTGCTGGTTCAAGTCCGGCCAGGGGCACCATTCCAAACTCCGTGAGCGTCCGCTCACGTCCAGAAAGATCCACAAAAAACAAATACTTATCGCGATTTTGGCGATTGATTTGTCCATGGCCGTCCGTTGGCATTTTTCCAAATTTTGGTCGATTTTTTCGAAATTGTTGGCATTCTCTACGGATCGAAGGGGTAACCTGAGAGGGAAATGCCAACAATGAAACTGACCGACCTTCACATCCGGAAGCTGAAGCCGGGACCGAGAACTGCGCGATACAGCGACGGGCATGGTCTTTTCCTGGAAATCACGCCGCAAGGCTCGAAGCTCTGGAAGATGGCCTACAGGTTCGACGGGAAGCAGAAGACGCTGTCATTCGGGAAGTATCCCTTCGTCTCCCTGCTACGGGCGCGCGAAAAATGCGCCGAGGCGAAGGCCCAGCTCTATGACGGGCTCGACCCCCGCGAAAAGGAAAAGGCAGAAGCCGCCGTAAAGGTGGCCCGGACAGAGCACACGTTTGCGAAGATCGCAGCCGAGCTGCAGGAGAAGCGCAAGAAGGAGGGGATTTCGAAGACCACCCTGCAGAAGCGGGACTGGTTCATCCGGCTGATAAACAAGGATCTGGGCGACATGCCGATCACCGAGATCAAGCCGGTGGATATTCTCGTGCCGCTCCGCAGGCAGGAAGCGCGCGGGAACTATGAAACCGCCCGCCGCATGCGCTCGTCCATAGGACAAGTGTTCCGCTATGCCGTCGCCACCGCGCGCGCTGACCATGATCCCACTTTCGCGCTCAGGGATGCCCTGATCACGCCAAAGGTCCAGCACATGGCGGCGCTGACAAAGCGGGAGGATTTCGCCCGGCTCCTTCAGGTGATCTGGACCTATGAGGCAGGGTCGGAAATCACGCGCTCGGCGCTGAAGCTGATGGCGATGCTCTATACCCGGCCAGGCGAGCTACGGCTGGCGCACTGGAATGAGTTTGACTTCGAAAAGCGGGTCTGGACGCTCCCGGAAGAGCGGATGAAGATGCGCCGGCCGCATCATAAGCCGCTCGCCGAGCCGGTTATCGAGATCCTCCGTAAGCTGCAGGAGCAGACGGGCAACCGCGTCCGGGTGTTTCCCTCGCTCACCGGGAATGACCGGTCGATCAGCGAGAACACGATGAACCAGGCCTTGCGCCGGATGAGTTTCACCAAGGACGAGATGACGCCGCACGGGTTCCGGTCGAGCGCGTCAAGCCTGCTCAATGAAAGCGGGCTCTGGAACCCGGACGCCATTGAAGCTGAGCTGGCGCATGCCGACAGTAACCAAGTCCGGCGGATCTACCACCGCGCCCTCTACTGGGAGGAGCGGGTGAAGATGGCCGACTGGTGGGCGCAGGAAGTGCTTGCGATGGCTGAGGGCCTATGAGGGGGTGATAATCAGCAACTGATCAGTTATGAGGCCCAGCCTTGCTGAGGACTCCATGACCCCAATGCCGTTTCTGGAGTCGACAATTGTTGGATCACGGGACCGAGGAACTCTGCGAGTTCGGTCACAACCTCATCCAGAGAAAGGCTTGATTGATGCGGTGCATGGCGTCTGAGGAATGCCGTCCAGAGTCGCTGCTTCTCTTGCAGTAAGCTGAATGAAACCGTCAGGCCTGCGGGCATTTCTGAAGGTCGCACTGTCTGCCTGCGTTCAAGAGTCCCGTTGATCGCGTGTACCAGCTCGCCCCGTGAAAAGTGGAATGTTCGCGCGATTTCCCGGAGATCATAATAATCTTTCAGGCGGCCATTCGATAACCCGAACCGGATCATCGCTTCGAACTTTTCGGCCACTACTGTGGCGGGTCGGTAGGCGGTTATGATAGGGGGCGGCATGTCTTCCAGTAACGTAGGAAATGTCATTTCAGCTGGTCTTGGGTGAACAAAATCTCCGAACCCAATGTCAATCTTGAAGGGGATGCGAGCACCATCCAATAGGGCCACAATCTTGATCCTGAGGCCCTGATACTCTTCATCTTCCCTCAATTGTTCGGCGCTGATTTCTTCCCTCGGGAATAATATCCCGTCGGCCGGCAAGTTAATCGCCCCGATTTCAGAAAACAGGGCAATCATGGCTTCTGCGTCAGGCGATCCTTGTCCCAGCAGGTCGAGGTCACCTGTCGGTCGGGGAGTCGATTCCGGCCATGCCGTGAACAACATTGCGCCCTTGAGAACGAAGCGCTCCCGCGCCGCATGCATACACAAACGGTATAGGATGCGCTCTATTGCGAATCGCACGAGGAGCGTCTGGAATTCAGTGCTTTCCTTTTTCGCACGATTGAACAGTCTTGTGCGGACAGAGGCCGGGATGTTCGTCGTCATAGGGTCAGGGCTTCTACGTATGGGGCCATGATCGTCCCTACACGATTCTGCTGAGCAAAGTGCATCAGTTCGTCAGCGGAGGATATTCGGTGCTTCAAAGCATCTCGCAGAGCTTCAATGGCGACATCGAGGCCCACACGACCTCTGTACTTGAAGCAGTCAGCGACTGTTCGCGCTGGCGAGGTTATTGGCACCTTAACGCCTTCAATGTTTGCTTCGATGATCCCGTCTTTCATGGCGCGCGCTGAGCTCGTGCGGACGATTTCAAGCTGAAGCTGGCGGGATTTAGGTGCGCGCGCCTTATGGGGAATGAGCATCCAGACGGCATTGGGGAGCTGGGTCGTCAGGTCATGGAACCTGGCCGCAGACAGTAGGCAGACGATACCTGCAGGAACCATTGCTGTGGCTTCAGCTAGGTTGTGGTTGGCGTCGGTACCGACCCTTTCAGGTAGCTGGTATAGCCCCCTGTCCAGACGGATAAGCCGCCCTTCCGCGCAAAGCTGAGCAATGTATACTGGAGCTATTCCAGCAGCCGCGAAGTCACGCGCACGTGCGATTCCGCGCTTTGCTGCGACCTCAAGTGCCCTTCTGGGTTGGGATGGTTCCTGGTCTGTCATACCAATTTATATAATGTCGGCAGTTACAATTAAATGCCTGCAGAACAAATTTTCCCTATGATGTTCTTGAAAAGTTCATAGCACGTCATATAAATTATATGACATGAAAAGTTCAAGTGCCTCTTCTGACCCGAATGAACTTGCGCCTCTGCAAATCAAGGCTGCGCGCGCATTGCTCGCATGGTCCCAGCAGGACCTCGCGAAAGCGGCCGGTGTGGCGCAGTCTACAGTGGCCGATTTTGAGCGGGGCGTTCGTCAACCTGTACCAAACAACGTTGCTGCCATGCGCAATGCACTGGAGATGGCAGGGGTGAATTTCCTGAAAGGGGGGGCGGTGATTGGCCCGCCAGTTCCTCCTCTTAAAGGCGCTCCCGGGGCTGGAGCGGCCCGGTTCATAAACGCAGCGGATCTTGAACACTGGGCTGCGCGACGCGACGCGCAATCTACACTGCCGCACCTAATTCACAAATTGGTGGTGGCCACGATCGGTTCATCACCCATAATTGATTTTCCGTCTGATGAGGCCATTCAGCTAGCAGGTTGGGATGGCCGGACGTATTCTGAAAAAGCCAGCGCTTTTGTTCCTGTCGGTAATGCGGGCTGGGAAATCGGGGTCCAGCGAAATGGGATCCTGAAAAAGGCGCAGGACGACTATCAAAAACGAACTGAGGATCCTGAGCCCCTTAATCCAGCGGACTCCACATTCGTATTCGTTACTCCAAGGACATGGCCACAAAAGGAACGTTGGGCAAAAGAGCGACGGGCTGAGGGTATCTGGCGTGACGTGAGAGCCTATGACGCCACTGATCTCGTGCGATGGATTGAGCAGTATCCTTCCGTCGGGCTCTGGTTGGCAGTACAGATTGGGAAGCGCCCGGATGGCGCCCGAATGCTGGAAGAGGGTTGGTCAGAATGGTCGCTCGCGACGAGGTGGCCGCTGTCAGAAAATCTTGTGCTGGCAGATCGTGACAAGGAAGCAACTGAAGTACTGAGATGGCTGCGAGGCCAGCCATCCACGTTGGCTCTGAAGTCTGAAACCGCAGAGGAAGTGGCTGCGTTCGTAGTCGCGGCCATCAGGACCCTGCCTGGCGATCTGCCTGATCATTATCTTTCGCGCGCCGTCCTTGCGACAAGTGCTGAGACTGCCCGTGCTCTTGGTGACGGCAGCGATCCTCTCATAATTGTCCTGCTGGACCCGGACGCGGGTCTCGCGCGGCGCATGGAAGGCGCCGGACATTTCGTGTTGCTGGCTTATGGCGACGGAGAGCACGGTCAGGCTGATCTAACAACCCTGCCGCGTCCCACCCGCGATGGGATGATCCCTGCACTGATAGAAATGGGAATCGAGCAGGCTCAGGCAGAGGCGCTCGCCCGCGAGGCGGCGCGCAGCATTGGCATACTGCGCCGTCTGATCCCGGCGGCCCCCGGCAGGCTGCCCGGCTGGGCCAAGGAGCCTCCGCCCCGCGCCCTCCGGGCTGCGCTGCTCGCGGGAGGTTGGAGCGAAGGCAATGAAGCTGATAAGAAAGCACTCGAGCGCCTGAGCGGATTGTCATACACGCAGTTTTCTCAGTCGCTGTCAAATTACATCAGTGCACTGGATAGCCCGCTCCGAAAGGTAGGGGATACCTGGAAGGTAGCATCTGGCAGGGATGCATGGTTCCTGCTAGCCCGGTATCTGGTCCCCGCAGATATCGAGCAATTCGGCAGCGTAGCGATTGACGTGCTCGGCGCGGTGGATCCGAGGTTCGACGTGGAGCCTGATGAACGTTGGATGGCGGCACTTGATGGAAGCGTGCCGATGTATTCCGGCTGGCTGCGCCGGGGAGTAGGTGAAACGTTGATCCTGCTGGCGCAGTTCGGGGCGCGTGTGACAGCGGAGCCTGATGCTGCGCAACGTGCACAATACATCGTTCGTAAGTTGTTGCGGGGGGCTTCCGCGAAGCAGCTCTGGTCTCTGGCGGATGACTTCCGCCTTCTTTCAGAGGCGGCACCAGAAGCTTTTCTGGACATGATCGATGAAAGCCTCTCGTTGAATGATCCTCCGGTTGGGGCCCTCTTTGGGGGGGGCGAAGACCCATTCTTCACAACTGAGAAAATAACCGAACTGCTTTGGGCGCTTGAGGCATTGGCTTGGTCTCCGCGATACATGAGCCGGGTCGCAGGCTTGCTGGCCCGTCTTGATGAGATTGATCCTGGCGGCCGGTCCGGCAACCGACCTGGGGACAGTCTAAGAGATCTTTTCCTGCCCTGGTCACCTCAGACGTTTGCGACGTACAAAGATCGACTGAAAGTTCTCGACCGTCTCCGTCGTCAGCACCCGGACACTGCGTGGAGGTTGCTCCTCAATATCCTGCCAAAAGGCCATGACAGTGTTTCTCCAACTCCGCAGCCCCGTTGGTTGGATTTTTCGGAGTGGCAGAAGGAGGCGGTCACTTGGCAGTCGATAAGGTCAGCAGCAATCGACACAACAAATCGCCTGATTGAGGACGCTGGCGGTGCTATGAGCCGTTGGGAAGAATTGGTGGAAAGGCTGCCGGATCTCGCACCCGACTGTAATGCGGCCATACAACGCCTTCAGGAACTGGCGGGGAACCTGACCCGGACTGAAGACAAGGAAGCTTTGCGAACCCGACTGCGTGCTCTGGTGACACGGCACAGGTCGTATCCGGATGCCGGATGGGCTATGGAAAATGAAGCTCTCGAAAGACTTGAAGCTATCTATGAGGAATTGGCACCGAGTGATCCCATTGACCGGTTCGCATGGCTATTCAGGAACGATGCGCGCATTGCGCTTTCGCGGCGTGCTGGCTGGCGTGAGGCGCAGGAAGACCTTCTGGAGGCCCGCCGGCTGGCTGCCCTTGAGGTCTATGAGTCCGGAGGCATTGAGGCGATCTTCACTCTTGCCCTAAAGGACACATCGCCAGGGTATATTGGCGCGGCGTTCCGGCAAACTGGCTTTCCCGAACAGGTTCAGGAGAGCATTCTCGAGGCGGCACTGAAGGATGTTGACCCCAGGATACAGGATGTCGGGTACGGACTGATAAGTGTGAAGGTTCGGGAGAAAGGGCAGCCTTGGGCTACTTCCTTGCTGGAGCGCGCCTCGAATGAACGCTGGGGAGATCAGGCGATCCTCACGATTCTGAAAGCCTTCCCTCAGCAGCGCTGGGTATGGGACCTCGCCGCGTCCATGGGGGAGGTTATTGAATCTAAGTATTGGAAAGACATTCCCGTTCTCTGGATTGAGGGCCCTGCGGCTGAGATCGAGTTTGCTGCCAGGAGGCTGATAGGAGTGGGGCGCGCGCATCAGGCTCTGCATCTGGTAGGGGATCATTTGCGGGCCGGGTTGCCGACACAATTGCTTATCGAAACGCTACAGCAGGCAGTTAAGGATGTGGGCCGCTCGGATAATCAGCACGAGAATGATGCTGTGATGTTCCAGCATTTTGTCGTCGAGATTCTGAAAGTGCTCGACGCGCGCGCGGACGCCGACGAAGACTCCGTTATGTCGATCGAATGGGTTTATCTGAGGGCTTTGGAGTACTCTGAGCGGAAGCCTATCGTGCTACTGAGAGCGCTTGCCACGCGCCCTGATTTCTTCATCGAAATTATCAAGATGGTCTACAAACCAACTGAAGACAGCGGAGTTGCGGAGGAGCGTGTTGCCGATCCTGACACCGCGCAGCGTATGGGAGAGCAGGCATGGACACTGCTGAGGCTTTGGGACCGGGTCCCTGGAAGCGATGACGCCGGTATGGTCGATCATTCTGCACTGGTGGCATGGGTGCGTCGCGCCCGCAGCCTGGCGGCTGAATGTGGTAGGGAGGGGATTGTTGACCAGAAGATTGGTGAGGTCTTGTCGGCGTCTGCGGATGATCCGGATGGAGCCTGGCCACAAAGGGCTATCCGCGATCTGATCGACAGTATACGCAATGCGGAGATTGAAAGCGGCTTCTCACTCGGGCTCTACAATCGCAGGGGCGTCACGACCCGTGGTTTGCGCGATGGAGGCCTGATTGAGAGGAAAGAGGCTGCGCGGTACCGTGCGTATGCAAGCGCAATTGCGCTAGAATGGCCGAGGACAGCCGCGCTGCTGGAGCGTATTGCGGCAGACTATGAGCAGGAAGCGAGAATGCACGACAGGCAAGCGGAACGCCTCGACTGGGAATCCTGAAACCAAGTCTTCCTTGAAAATCACCCAGTTTGGGTACTGGTCTGCCAGAGTGCTCATAAATTCCAGATACTTGCAAAAATTGAAAGTTTCAGGATTTTTTACGCGATGGGCACAGGGAAATCCGAGAGCCGGTTCAGGAAAACGGATGACTGCTCACTCCCGGTGAACCCTATCCGCTATTTTCAAACTCCATGATTCCTTTGGCAATGTTCATAAGGCCGGGGCAAAGGCCTCTCCTCGTTGCCGCCGATAGGTGGGATCAGGAAGTGCTGTTTTGGCGCGGGGCCAGGGGCGTCTGATTCGGAATCAAGTCCCGTCCAATCCGGAATGGACGTAGTCCCGTCTCAATGGGGCTGAATGGCCTACCAGGTCTGTGGGACTCCCCAGGTCGATATTCGACGGAAATGCAATATTCGCGGTTCAGGGAATATCTGCGCTGACACTGAAGGGCAGCCAGTAACGGGTGCTGCGGCCACCGCCCGTCACCACGAGTGCGCCAAGGTCGACGAGTGACTGGAGGTCCCGTGTTGCCGTGGGCTTGGAAGTTTTGGCAATCGAGCCGTACTTTCCTGCGCTCATGCCGCCTTCAAAGCCTTTCGGCCCTTCATCCAGCATCCGCCGGATGACCCGGAGCTGGCGGTCGTTGAAGCTGTCCCTGAAAGCGTCAAAATACTTCACCTTCTGGAGCGTGAACGTGACCTCGGCTTCGGCATCCTTCTGCGCCGTGATGCACACAGTCAGGAAGTATTTCAGCCAGCCGCTGACTTCATCCGTCCTCTGAGCAAAGTTCAGGGCGTCATAATAGGCGTCCCGGTCTGCCTCAATCGCTTTTGAGAGGCTGAGCAGGACGGGCCTGCCGAGCCCCTGGGAAAGAGCTTTTTCTGAAATGGCACGGCCGATCCTGCCATTCCCATCTTCGAAAGGGTGGACGGTCTCGAAATAAAGATGCGCCAGTGCGGAGCGGACAGGCGCCTGCTTGATTGGCGTGGCGCCCTGCGGCGCGGTCGCGTTGAACCAGTCGATGAACGCGTCCATCATTGCCGGGACGGCAGCCGAAGGTGGCGCCTCGAAGTGCACGGTCTCCCGGCCTATGGGGCCGGAGACAACCTGCATCGGCTCTGCGTGAGCGCGCCATGCACCTGCCGTGATGCGCGCATTGCCGCGCATCAGCATGCGGTGCCAGTCAAACAGCATCGTGGCAGTCAGGGGCGCGGCAAAGTCCCGCCTGACGGCGACCATCAGCTCGGCAATACCGATGGCGCGGGCGTCCTTGGCGACGGCTTCCTCTGTAAGGCCGAGATTGCGCCGGATGGACGATTTCACGTCGGCCCTGCTGAGATATTCTCCTTCAATCTCGGACGTCTTGATGGCTTCGGACACCATGAGGTCAACCAGGGTTTCCGCCTGCGTGCCTTCCGGGAGGGCGTCCAGGACACCGCTGACCCGGCCGACATGCCGCTCGAAAACCGTCAGTTCATCGAGAACATCGGCGATGTCAAAGCAGAAGCGGGGCCAGCCAGGATGTTGCCAGTTATAAGTCATGAGCCGAATAAAACACGTATTCGGCTCAAAATCACGTTAATTATGATCCGAATAATCAAAACAATCGGCTCAGGGCGCCCCCTCAAGGCTGAGTCACATCTTCGATACCCTGCCATTCGGTGTACCCTGAGTACACAAAAGCCGCCTTTGTCAAAGCGGCGCGGCCATCGAGGCTTAATTTGACGATGCAGATTCGCCGGTCGGCTTCACTGGCCTGACATCCGGAACAGCAAGCGCGCCCGCGAGCTCCGCGACCGCTTCTGCAATGTGCACCTTCACTTCCGCCCGGGATAAGGAAAGCCGTGCTCCGATGTCGGCGTAGCTGAGGCGCTCAATCCGATGCAGAAGCAGGACCTTGCGCCGGACCGGTTCCATATAGCAGAGAACGGCCTCGACGGTCGCCTCGGAGGCTTCATCAATCCGGCTGCGGCCGCTTTGCCTGAACCGTCTGAAGCGCGCGCGCCACATCATGTCCGCAGACTGCCGCCCGCCTCCATGAGCGTCGTCAAATCATTCAGGGTGCTTTGAAGCAGGGCATGCACTTCCGGATGTTCATCAGGAAATACAGAAGCAGTCGCAACGCTCAGCTTCAGGGAGACGCCATAAAGGCTCATGGCCTTCATATCCGGCAGCCGCGAAAGAATGTCCTGCCGGGTGGTGAAGAGGGCATCGACACTCTGATCTATGGCCGCCATTTCCGCAGCTTCCGGCACCAGCTGGCGCTCTGCCTCGGAAAGCCGGAACCATTTGTATTCTCGTCCCACGAAGCATTCGAGGTCCTGCCATCGGAGTGTCAGCGCGTCCTGCTCCGCGTTCAGTCGCAGCCAGTTCTGGCAGATTGGGATGACCGGATCGGCGGTACCAGTCGGGCCCGCTGGAAGCGCCAGCGCGGCGGAGCCTGCGATCAGCTCCCGGCGTGAAAGCCCGCATTGGGCGCACGGGGCTGCATTCTCGTCGCCTGGGGAGCGTCGGGACATGGGTTTACCTTTATGGTAGAGATGAGTCGTTTGGTATCACGGACACTACACCCGTGATCGTTTTAAGTAAATATGATCTCAAAAAGAAAATGACAGATTTAACTGCTGCCCAGATTCGCGCTGCCCGTGCCCTGCTTGACTGGACCCAGCCGAAGCTGGCGGAAGTCGCTAATCTCTCAGTGCCGACAGTGCGCCGTATGGAGAGCGAGCGTGGCCCGTCCGGCAGCACGCCCGCGAATGTGGACGCGGTAAGGCGCGCGCTGGAAGAGGCCGGTGTTATTTTTCTTGCGTCCGGAATGAGCAGCGATGGCGGGGCAGGGGTGCGCCTGAAGAAATAGCCTCGCGGGCTAGTCAGGCCCTGATGCCCGGCGGGGCGCAGGCTGCCCCCGTTACAAGGCACAGAAACATCTGTATCCTGCGCATCAGGCATTGCGGGCACTCCGGGTTTTCCCGGCGAAGCGCGAGGTCCCCCGATTTCCCGGTTTTGTATCCTTATGCATGGCTATGCCTGCAGATGCCTCCAATTGCCCGCAATCCAACTATTCAGGGCGTTCCTCATCGGCGATCCTCATTGTGCGCGTGCTGACCAACGGCCGCGAGCAGAAGAGGTTTTTGCAGATGACGGACGTTAATTCCCTGACGGCGCGAGCGGGGCCTGACCGACTCGCTCCGCCGGTCTCCCCAGAACGCTTCCTGTCGATCCGGGACGTCCTCGGACGTCTCTCGATCAGCCGGTCGCTGCTTTACGAACTGATCAAAGATCCCGTCCGGCCGTTCCCGTCGCCGGTACACATCGGCCGGCGGAGTGTCTGGATCGAGCGGGAAGTGGAGGCCTTCATGCAGGATGTCGTCAAGACTGAACGCAAGCCGCCCAGGAACTGATCCCATGGCCGACGCGACCCGCCCCCTTTCCGTCCGTTTGCCTGAAGCAGACCATGCCGCGCTTAGTAACCTCGCCGCGCGTCTCTCGGGCACGCCGTCCGCGCTCGCCCGCGAGCTCATCCGCTCAGGCCTCGCCGGGAACGATCCGGCCGCCCAGGCGGAGCGGTTCCTCAAGATCGAGCGCCGCCTCGCTGCGATTTCGCAGGACGTCGGCAAAGTCATTCAGTCAACGGAGCAGCAGGCGCAAAGCCTCGGTCATGTCGACGGCATGTTCCGGCAGCTCCTTCATGCCCTTGCGGGCGAACCCCTCAGAGAGGAAACCCATCATGTCCGCAGCTAAATTCGCCCTCGCCGGTACGGCGCTTCTTGCGATGGGGACCGCCTATGGAACCTACCATCTGAACTTCGAACGGCGCACGCCGGTTCTCCGGGATGCCACCGGCTATCCCGTCACGCGGATGCCGGTCGCTGATTCTACGGGTTGTTTTGCAGCGAAGCTTGCCTCGAAGACGGACAAGGATGCCCGACACGCCTGGGCCAGCTGCGAGCGCCACCTAACCACCCACGGCGCGCTTGACGAGTTCAATCGGAACTTCGGGATAAGCGTCGGCTCGGGCGTCGCTGCCGCAGGCGGCCTCGCCGGGCTGGGCATGCTGGCTGCATTCAGCGGACGCCGCCCGCGCCATCTGCGGGGACCAAAGATGCTGACAGGTCTCTCAAACTACCAGCGTCTCGCTCGCACCCTCTTCAAGGAAGCAAAACAGTCCGGCCTTGGCCTCAACTTCCCGCCTGGCTTCTTCCTCAGCCGGGACCGGGAGTCCCGGCACCTTATGATCACGGGCGGGGTCGGCTCGGGCAAGACCCAGACCCTGTGGCACCTGATCCTCGAAGCCTATTACCGGGGTGACCAGGTTCTCATCCTCGATACCAAGGGCGACATGACGGCCGGCATGCCCGGAGATACCCGGAAACCCACTCCCACGCATCATCGAAACCATGCCCCCTGATGGCCCGTTCCGAAGCTGACCCCAGGTCTCTCCAAACCCGACAAGCCGCCGGGCCCCGTTCCCGGCCCTCCGCCTGTCTTTCGTATTCCGGGGCGACGAACCGGGTTCGCCTGGCTGCGCCCACTGAAGGCTGGTGCCGGCTGCTGTGCTCCTCCTTCCCCCGTCGCGATCTCCGCTTCGGGCAGAAGCCTTGCCGGTCTCCCCAGCCACCTCGCCCGAAGGACATTGAGCGTACGCCTGCCGACTGAGCGACAAGACGCCGAGACCGAAGCAACGGGCCTGCCCGATTGTTCGTGGACGGCTTGAACAGACTGTGCACGCCGCTCCCCTGCCTCAGCCGGGATGGCGTGCCCGCGCGAGACGCGCGGGCACATACCTTCACCGGCACCAGAAGATATGCACTTCATCAAAGCCGGTCTGGATGACGAGGATCTCGCCATTGAGCGCCATGTCACGGGCAAGGGCCTGCCAGTCGATGTAGTATTGCAGCGATGAGGGAATCTCGGTGCCGGTTTCGCGGATCATCTCCTCGGCAAAGGCGCCTGCGGTCTGGTACTGACCGGCATAGTTCTCGAACGCGGCGCGGGCTTCGGTGAGGCCATTGCCGAAGTGGCTGTAGAGCTTCGCTGCAACCCTGCCATGCTCTCCCACAAAGTCTGCCAGCTCGCACACCGTGTCAAACGCGGCGTGTTCAGACAGGCAGATGCCTTCGAACCCTTCATAGTCATGGATGGCCCATTCCTCGGCGCCAGGTACCGGGCTCTCGGCCAGCATCGCACGCACTTCCGCCTGCGCCTCTTCAGGGGTGGTCGCCACTATCCACCGGCCATGCAGGATGCCGGAGTTATAGGCGGCCAGGCAGGCCACATAGATACGGGGCCGGGCAGGGGCGTCAGCCGCTACGGCGGGGGGTGGTTCAATCGGGTCAGTCATAATCCGTGCTCCTCTCTGTCCCGCGTGCCTTCCCGCATCAGGCGGGAGGGGGCGGAGAAAGGCGCGCTGGCGGGGCGTATGAGGCGGGCGCGCACGGGGTCAGGTCGGAGAGCAGATACGATCCGAATGCTTACAATCCCGCCCCCCGTGCGCGCCCGCCGCGCCCCGGCATAAGCGACGTCCGGCCCCTCCCGCCGTGTGCAGAGGCTTTGATGTTTTTGAGATGCTGGCGCCGCCATATGGCCTGTGTCGCGTAGTGTAGAAACAGCCAGGCGCCGTAGTTTGCGGGCCCTCGCTGCGACGCGCCGCCGGTTTGGTTATCGCCGGCTGGGCATTCTGCTCGACCGTGAGGGGTTGGGCGCTAACCACAAGAAGGTC
>NZ_JBNNJJ010000028.1:0-18188 GCF_050269995.1 Hyphomonas sp. NPDC076881
ATCTGCTCGTCTGAAAATCTGCTCTTGCGCATGTGTCATCCTCTCTAATCGAGAGAGTCTGCAAAATCATGGCCGGAATTCAGGGGGCTGGGTCATTTTCTTAGTGCTTATCAGAACGATTTGTTGGCGGAGAGTGCTCATCGTCGCCAAATGGAACTCCGGGGACAGAATACAGGACGGTACCTGGGGACTCTTGCCTTTCTGGTAATGATCTACAGCGTTTTTGCTGGTAGTCCTTGGGCAGCAGCAACCTTGATGGGTGGCGCAGCCCTATTCTTTGGGATCGCCACCGCGTTTGTAGCCCATCGTGGCGGCTCTACGTTCCCGAATTTTACTGCTGAGCACAGGGGCGCCGACGCGAAACATGAGGAGGTTCATACCTCTGATGCAGCCCCTAGTGGAAACTGATGCCATTCGCATTTCTGCTTTGTGGCGATAAGATTCGGCAGCTGTATTCCAATCGAAATATAGACTTCCCGAGATAGCTTGGGCCGGCTGTGCCGGTAGAGACTATAGGGGGTGTAGCCTTTTGGGTGTGGCGGGTTACGCCTTCGGCTAACCCACCCTGCGGGCGTTTTCCTTCACCAGATGCGCCTCTTCC
Organism: Hyphomonas sp. NPDC076881; assembly: GCF_050269995.1. Taxonomy (NCBI): domain Bacteria; kingdom Pseudomonadati; phylum Pseudomonadota; class Alphaproteobacteria; order Hyphomonadales; family Hyphomonadaceae; genus Hyphomonas; species Hyphomonas sp. NPDC076881. Next base: position 602 of record NZ_JBNNJJ010000028.1, read on the forward strand.
GGCCTCAGTGTCAGCACATCCACGCCGCGCTCTGTCACGGCGACTGTATGTTCGAACTGCGCCGACAGTTTCCCGTCTTCGGTGCGGACGGTCCAGCCATCCTCTTCTGTATACGAACTGCGTTTGCCTTCATTGACCATTGGCTCAATCGTAAACGTCATGCCGGGGCGCAGGCGCATTCCGGTGCCCGGCTTGCCGAAATGGAGCACCGAGGGTTCCTCATGCATTTCGCGGCCGATGCCGTGGCCGCAGAAATCGCGGACGACGGAATAGCCCGCCTGCTTCGCATGGCGCTCGATGGCGTGGCCAACGTCGCCCAGCGTGGCGCCGGGGCGGACGGCGCGGATGCCCTTCCACATGGCTTCATAAGTGGTGCGCACCAGGCGGCGGGCAGGCGTTGCCACAGTGCCGATCATGTAGGTCTTGCTGGAATCGGCGATATAGCCATTCTTCTCCAGGGTGATGTCAAAGTTCACGATGTCGCCATCGCGCAGGATATCCTTCGCGGAGGGGACGCCATGGCAGATCACATCGTTCACGGATGAATTGAGGACGTATTCAAAGCCATACTGGCCAAGGCTGGCGGGGCGGGATTTCAGATCCTCGCGGATGAAACGCTCCACCCGGTCGTTCACCTCCAGCGTATTCATGCCAATCAGAGGCATCTGGTCGATCAGGCCGAATACGGAGGCGAGCAGGCGCCCCGACCCCGCCATCAGCGCCAATTCTTCCGCGCTCTTGATCATGCCGCTTGCGCGCGCAGGGGATCAGGCGTGACGCCGGCGGCGGCCATCTCCCGCTGCACGATCTCGTTGAAGGAAAGGGTGGGGTTCATCTCGGCCAGCTTGCCGATGCGGATCCACCAGGCGGCCTGCGCATTGATCGAGCGGCAGGAAACCGCGCTCGCCTTGCGCACCTGATCGTGCAGGTCGTCTTCTATATTCACAATGCCCATGGTGGCCTCACTATCTGGAACATATATGGTTCGTATATGTTTCAGATGCACCGCGCAAGCGGGCATATGCGTTGAGCTTCTCTGCCCCCGTGCTAGGCTCGCCCGCAACAGGGAGGACGATATGGCCGCAAAGACGAGTTCCGATCTCGCAAAAGCGGGCGCGCTGGAAACGGCAGAGGCCGTGCGCGCCGGAGAGATTTCCGCGCTGGAGGCGGCCGAGGCGGCCATCGCGCGCATCGAGGCCGTGGACGGGGCCATCAACGCCGTAGTGGTGCGCGATTTCGAACGGGCGCGGGCGGCGGCAAAAGCGCTGGACGCCAGCCGCAAGCCCGGCGATCCGCGCCGCTTCCTGGGCGTGCCGATGACTGTGAAGGAATCCAATGACGTGGCGGGCCTGCCCTCCACCTGGGGCTTTGAGCAGTTCAAGGATCTGAACGCGGCGCGGGATGCTGTGGTGGTTGAGCGCCTGAAGGGGGAAGGCGCGATCATCCTTGGAAAGACGAATGTGCCCGTGGCCTTGGGAGACTGGCAGAGCGTGAACCCCATCTATGGGCGCACGGTAAACCCGTTTGACCATGCCCGCTCGCCCGGCGGCTCCTCCGGCGGGGCGGCGGCGGCGCTGGCCACCGGAATGGTGCCGCTGGAGATCGGATCGGACATTGGCGGGTCCATCCGCTTTCCGGCGCATATGTGCGGCGTGTTCGGGCACAAGCCCACCTACGGCATCGTGCCCCAGCGCGGGCATCTGTTCCCGGGAACGGATGGGTGCGACGCGCCGCTGGCCGTGGTTGGCCCGATGGCGCGGAACGTCAGCGATCTTGTGGCGGCGCTGGAGGTGATCGCCGGGCCGGAAGCGGGCAGCGGATACCGGCTGGACCTGCCGGAAGCGCGGACCGGAGGGCTCAAGAATTTTCGCGTGCGCGTGATTGCCGAAATGCCGGGCGTGCCGGTAGACGGGGATACGCGCGCGGGGCTTGCGGGGCTGGTGAACGCGCTGCGTGCAGAAGGCGTGACCGTGAGCGAGGGAGCGGCGGGGATGCCAGACCTCGCCGAAATGGTGCCCACCTATGTGCGCATGCTGATGACTGTGATTTCGCGCGGAGACCCGGCGGCGGCGCCGATCAGCGCGCATGACTGGATGAACCTTCAGGACGACCAACTCACCATCACCCGGCAATGGGCTGCCTTCTTCGAGGATGCGGACATTCTCCTCTCGCCCGCTTTCTCCACACCCGCCTTTCCGCACAAGGAGGAACCGGACTGGAGCAAGCGGATCCTCGAGATTGATGAGGCAGTTCTGCCCTATGGCTCACAACTTGCCTGGGCCGCGATTGCCACCTTTGCGGGCTTGCCATCAACTTGCGTGCCGGTGGCCAAGAGCGCCGGCGGCCTGCCCATCGGTTTTCAGCTGATCGGCGCGCCCCATGGAGACAGAACCACGCTGCAATTCGCGTCGCTGCTGGAAGCGGCGGGGCTGACAGTCTAAACCGGCGCGGAAACAGAAGGCAGGGCGAATGAGCGATTTTATTCTCGTCATCGATGAGGGCACCACCTCCACACGGGCCATCGTATATGACCGCGATTTCCGCGAGGTGGCCCTGGCCCAGGAAGAGGTGGCGCTGGGCTATCCCCAGGATGGCTGGGTGGAGCAGGATGGCGAGGAAATCTGGACGCGCACGCTGTCTGTCTGCCGTGCGGTGATCGCCAAGGCGGGCGGGGCGGCGCGCATCGCGGCCATCGGCATCACCAACCAGCGGGAAACCACGCTCGTCTGGGACCGGAAAACCGGCAAGCCGCTCGCCCCGGCCATCATCTGGCAGGACCGGCGCACGGCGGCCTTCTGTGACGGGCTGAAAGAGAAAGGCTATGAAGCCGATGTGCAGGCCGAAACCGGCCTGCTGCTGGACCCCTACTTCTCCGGCACCAAGATCAACTGGGTACTGAGCAACGTGCCCGGCGCGCGGGAAAGGGCAGAGGCGGGCGAACTCGCCTTCGGCACCATCGACAGCTTCCTGCTCTGGCGCCTGACGGGCGGAAGGGTGCATGCCACGGATGTCACGAACGCCTCGCGCACGCTGCTTTACCGGCTGGGCCTTGGCGGCGAGGGCGGCTGGAGCGCGGCAATGGCGGCGATGATCGGCGTGCCCCAGGCGCTGCTGCCCGAGGTGAAGTCCAGCGCGGCGGATTTCGGCATGGCGGAGGCGGCGCTGTTTGGCCAGGCGATCCCGGTGGCCTCGATCCTGGGGGATCAGCAATCAGCGCTCGTGGGGCAGGGCTGCTTGAAGCCCGGCCAGGCGAAGATCACCTTCGGCACGGGCGCCTTCCTGGTGGCCAATACCGGCGCGGCGCGGCCTGTCTCGGAAAACCGCCTGCTCGGCACGGTAGGCTACGAGTTGCCCGGCGGCGCAGCGATGGCGCTGGAAGGCTCCATCTTCAATGCCGGCACGGTCATCAAATGGCTGCGCGATGATCTGGGGCTTATTCAGAGGGCGGACGAAAGCGCAGCGGCCGCCGCCAGCTTGAAGGATAATGGCGGGGTCTATATGGTGCCCGCCTTCACGGGCCTCGGCGCGCCGCACTGGAATGCCGAGGCGCGCGGCGTCATCGCGGGGCTGACGCGCGCGGCCACAGCGGCACATCTCGTGCGCGCCGGGCTGGAATCGGTTGCCTACCAGACACATGATCTGCTCGCCGCCTTCGCTGGTGACGGCGCCCCGATTGCAGAACTGCGCGTCGATGGCGGCATGGTCGGGAATGACTGGCTGATGCAGTTCCTGGCCGATATCTGCGCGCTCCCCGTTTTGCGGCCGGATTATCGCGAGATGACGGCGCTCGGCGCAGCGGCAGCGGCGGCGATGCAGATCGGCTGGCTGAGCGCGGCAGACTGGGCCGCCCGCGAAGTGCCAGGCAAACGCTTTGAGCCCCGTATGGACACCGCCGCCCGCGAGGGCCTCCTGAAAGGGTGGCAGGCCGCCCTTCACCGCGCGTTGGCCTGAGGATGTCAGGCGCCGCGCCGTCCTCCCCCATCCGCAGCCTGACAACGCGGTATATCGTGGTGGTGACCATCGCGATGGTTGTGGGCGCGGGCATATTCAAATCCCCGGCGCTGGTGGCGGCCAATGCGGGGTCGGAAGCGGCGGTTTACCTGCTCTGGATCGCCGGCGGGCTCATCTCTCTGATGGGCGCGCTGTGCTATTCGGAACTTGCCGCCGCTTTTCCCCATGCGGGCGGGGATTATCACTTCCTGGAGCGGGCCTGGGGAAGGCGGTTTGCCTTCCTCTTCGCCTGGGCGCGCCTCGCAGTCATCAACACCGGTGCCATAGCACTGCTCGGTTTCGTGATCGGCGACTATATGGACCGCGTGATCGATCTCGGCCCCCATGGCCCGGCGATCTATGCCTTCGCCAGCGTCATCGGCCTCACAGCCCTGAAATTGCGGCCTGCAGGGGAGGCGAGCGACAGCAGCCTTGTCATCATACTGATCATCGGTCTTCTGGTGCTGGTGGCGGCCGGCGCCAAGATTGCCCTTCAGGGCACCCCGCCGCTGGCGCCGGGGGCGCCTTACATGCCCGGCCTGGGCGGCATCGGCTATGGCCTCGTCTTCGTGCTGCTGGCCTTTGGCGGGTGGACGGAATCGGCCACGCTTTCGGCAGAGGTGAAAGACGGCCAGCGCGGCATGGTGCGCGGCCTGGTAATCGCCATCGTCCTCATCACGGGGCTTTACCTGCTGACGGCCTGGGCCATGCTGCGCGGCCTGGGGCTGGATGGCCTTTCCGGCGCGTCTGCCCCTGCGGCAGACCTGATGGCCATCGCCTTCGGGGAAAAGGCCGGCGTCATCCTCGCCCTCGCCGTCGTTGCTGCGGCGGCCACCTCGGTCAACGCCACCATCCTCGTGGGCGCGCGCACCACCTATGCCGCCGCCGCGCGCCTGCCCGCGCTCTCATGGATCGGCCGCTGGGACGAAAAAGCCCGCAGCCCGCGCAACGCCATTCTGGCGCAGGGCATCATCTCCCTTCTGCTCGTCGGCTTTGGCGCGGCCTATCGCGGCTTTGAAACGCTGGTGGATTATACCGCGCCGGTCTACTGGGTGTTCCTGATTGCCAGCGGCGCCGCGCTCATCCGTCTACGCATGAAAGAGCCCGCCGCGCCCCGGCCTTTCCGCGTACCGCTCTATCCGCTGCTGCCGCTGCTGTTCATCCTCACCAGTTCGGCCATGCTGGTCTCGGCGGTGCTGTATGTGCAGGGCGGGGCCTTCTTCGGCCTCGGCGTGCTGATTGTGGGGCTGGCGGTGCTGCCGCTGCTGGGCGGGCGGCGCAGATGAGGGATGCGTAACCTGCGGAACCCCGCCGCGCCTCCCGCGTTGGCTTTACAGTGACCGCCAAACCGGCGGCATGACGCCAAAACGGGAGGCACTGCATGAGCAACTCCAGTTCATCCGGAAAAGACGAAAAAACCCAGGCCGATCACGCCCGCCACGCGCTCGAGCTGAAACAGAAGGCTGAGCGCGAGCGCGAAACCCAGACGCCCGAATCCCGCACGGCTGGCGAAGGCCAGATCCAGGAGGCGCGCGCCAACGAGCCGCCCATGGGCGCGCTGGACGCGGAAGGCCATCGCCCGGTTCTCGAACGCAGCCGAAAGGTGCGCTGATGGATTTCCAGTTCAATACCGGTAACAAGGTGGACGGCGACGCGCGCATGCAAGCGCATTTCGAAACCCGCTTCCGCGAGCGGCTGGAGCGGTTCAAGCCGCGCCTTTCGCGCATCGAAGTGCATGTCCGCGATACAGACGGCACCCGCCGCGAAGGGCCAGATGGCATCGAAGCGGTGATCGAAGCCCGGCCCTATAATGGCGCCCCGCTGACCGCCAGCGACCGCGCCGCCACCCCCGAAGAGGCCGTCGGCTCCGCCCTGCAAAAACTGGTCGCCCGCCTGGACGCCACCTTCGGCAAGGCAGACCGCGTTCGGAAGTAGGCGGGCGAAGCCTTCAAATCACAAATGCCCGGTCCTGGTCAGGGTCGGGCATTTTGCGTTGGGAATGGAGAGGAGCCCGGCGCTTACGCTTGGGCATCGTCCTCCTGAATTTGATCCCTCGGATCAAATTCTTCTGCTTCGCAGAACCGGAGTCCGATGGTGCCACCTGAGAGAATTGAACTCTCGACCTCATCATTACCAATGATGCGCTCTACCCCTGAGCTAAGGCGGCATTGCCGGTTGGGTTCCGGGGCTTTAGCGTAAGCCTGCCGATATGAAAAGACCATTTTGCCGCTGAATATGACAGACAATTCGAAGAAAACCGAACAGCAGGAGCGCGAGGCTCGCCGGGCCGAGGCGCTGCGGGCGAATCTGCGCCGGCGCAAGGCTGCCGCCCGCAAGGAAGGGGCCGCTGCCCCGCCCAAATCCGGCGATTCCGGCGGGTGAGACCCCGGCCCACGCGCGCGGCGCCGCAAATCTGCGCCTAAAACGCATTTCCCTTCACAATCCGGCCCTTACAAAGCCGCGAAGCACGGTATATCTGCCGCCATGGATCGTCTTCACATCATTGGCGGCAGCCCCTTGAGCGGCCGCATTCCCGTCTCCGGCGCGAAAAACTCGGCGCTGAAGCTCATGGTCGCCTGCCTCCTGACGGATCAGCCGGTGGAATTCACCAACATGCCGAATCTGGCGGACACGCGCTTCCTGGCGCAGCTGCTGGAAACGCTGGGGGTGGAAGTTTACTGGCCCAAGGGCTCGTCCACCTGCCACCTCAACGCGGCGGAGCTGAAATCCACCATCGCGCCCTATGAACAGGTGCGGAAGATGCGGGCGAGCTTCAATGTGCTGGGACCCCTGGTGGCGCGCTCGGGCCATGCCACGGTGTCGCTGCCCGGTGGCTGCGCGATTGGCGCGCGGCCTGTGGACCTGCACCTGCAGGCGCTGGAAGCCATGGGCGCAGACCTGCGGGTGGAGCAGGGCTATGTGAAGGCCGCCGCCATTCACGGCCTGAAGGGCGCGCATATCAACTTTTCCACAGTTTCCGTCGGCGCGACGGAGCATGCGATGCTCGCCGCCACGCTGGCTAAGGGCGAAACCATCCTCGAAAACGCCGCGCGTGAGCCCGAGATTGAGGATCTCGCCCACTGCCTCAACACCATGGGCGTGCAGATCACCGGGGCAGGCACGCCGATCATCCGCATCAAGGGCGCCGACTCGCTGAAAGGCACCACCTATCCCGTGATGCCGGACCGGATCGAGGCGGGCACCTTCGCCATGGCCGCTGCCGCCGCCGGCGGGGATGTGACGCTGGAAGGCGCCCCCGTGGCAGCCCTCGGCGCGATGATCGCCAAGCTGCGCGAAGCGGGCGTAACGGTCGATGCCGATGAGGCCGCCGCCACCCTCCGCATCCGCCGCAACGGCACGCCGCTGAAAGCCGTCAGCCTGTCCACCCAGCCCCATCCCGGCTTCCCGACAGACCTGCAGGCTCAGTTCATGGCCCTGATGACGCTGGCAAACGGGACGAGCATCATCCGCGAGACGATCTTCGAAAACCGCTTCATGCACGCCCCGGAGCTTGCGCGCCTCGGCGCAGACATCACCGTGCGCGGCCAGGAAGCGGTGGTGAAGGGCGTCGCCCAGCTCACCGGCGCGCCCGTGATGGCCACAGACCTGCGCGCCTCGGTCTCCCTCGTCATCGCCGGCCTCGCCGCGCAGGGCGAAACCATCGTCAACCGCATCTACCACCTCGACCGCGGCTTTGAGCGCCTGGAAGAGAAGCTGGGCAATTGCGGCGCAAGGATCGAGCGGCGGTCTGGGGATGATGAATGATCTTTCCACATGGCGCGACGTCCACCCCTCTCCCTTGGGCTTGCGATTTCCCGAGCAAGGGCTGGGGGTGAGGGAGAGCGACCTGTAAGGCGTTGCGCCCCCTCATCCCCAACCCCTTCTCCCGCAGGAGAAGGGGCTTCATGGCCGCATCTTTCCGTTGAGGTTCCCCGCCGAATACGGCAATGAACAAATTCAAGGCCAAAGTTCCGCTGGGAGAACCGATGACCGAGCCCAAACCCCTCCGCCTCTTCACCGAAGAAGCCGAAGACCTGAAGATCATCGCGGCTGCCGTGCAGGATTCGGTCGTGAAGGCCGGGAACCTGAAATACGAGCAGAAACACCGCCGCTTCAGCCTGGAGATCAACCGCTACCGCTGGGAAACCGCGCCCACCCGCAAGGGCCAGCCGGGCGAGCGGGTGCGCGCGATCCTCGGCTTTGATGGCGTGCTGGCGGTGAAAACGCGCGGCATCACCAAAGCCGATCCCGAACTGATCCTCTCTCTGCTGAATATCGAGTTCTCGCCCGATGCCGAGCCGCCGGGCGGCAAGATCACGCTGCTCTTTGCCGGCGATGGCGAGTTTGAGCTGACGGTGGAGGCGGTCGACGCAACCCTGCTCGACAGCGACTATGTCTGGCCCACCCGCAACCTGCCGAGCCACGAGCGCCGCAAACGCTAGGGGCAGGGCATCGCCGCTGCTGCTGGCATCCCCAAAAAACCGGCCAAGAAAAAAGGCGGAAAGCCCAAATGGGTTTTCCGCCTTTTCCGTATCCGGACTATCCGGTGAAGGATCAGCCGAAGAGTTCGGCCAGGAACGTCTTCAGATAGGCAAAGCTGCGCCGGTCGGCGTCCGCGTTATACATCGTGCCCATTTCGGCATTGTTCGCGCCCACGGTGGTGAACGAGTGGTAGGAATGACCATGCACATGCGCCTGCCAGTCCGCGCCGGCAAACTCCTTGGAGATCGCCAGGAAATCCTCCGGCGTCGCCATCGGGTCCAGCCAGCCATGCTCGATCAGCACCTTCGTCTTGATCTTCGGCTGCGGAATATTCTCCGCCGGGCGGAAGAGGCCGTGGAAGGACGCAACGCCCAGCACGTCCTGGTTCGCCCGCGCCATGTCCAGCACGCAGAGCCCGCCAAAGCAGAAACCGATGGCGGCTGCCTTCGCGCCGTCCACGCCGTCCTGAGCTTTCGCCGCCGCCAGCCCGCCCGCAAGCCGCTTCTGCAACTCGGCCCGGTCGCCCACCAGCGGGTTCATCAGCGCCTGGCACTGTTCCACCGTCTCGCCGCGCTTGCCTTTGCCGTAAACATCCATGGCAAAAGCGGCATAGCCGAACTCTTTCGCCACGATGGCGGCCTTCTGCTTCTCATTATCGGTGAGGCCCCCCCAGGCATGAGCGATCACCACCACAGGGGCGTTCGTCTTGCCTTCGGGTTTCACCAGCCAGCCTTCATAGGTCTTGCCGTCCACCTGGTAATCAACTGCGCTCATGGGAGGTCTCCTCTGATTGTCTGCCCCAGTGGATAGAGGGCTTCCGCAGCGGGATTCAAGCGCCGGGCCGCGATTAGTATGCGCTTTCTAGACTTTTTCCCTACATCCGGCGTCATAGACCAAGCCGCCAGGGAGATATTCATGGCCAAGAAGACCACCAAAACCGCCGCCCGCGCCAAAGCAAAGGCCGCCGGCAAGGCAATTGAGGCCCAATCCACCGAGATGGCCTACAAGATCTGGCTCGCCGGCGTCGGCGCCTATGGTAAAGCCTACGACTCCGCCCTCGCTGGCGCCACCGTCGTGAACAAGCAGTCTGCCGAAGTGTTCGAAGACCTCGTCAAGCGCGGCGCCGAAATCGAGCAGGATGTGCGCGCCCGCCTCGCCGGTAATGAAGGCTTCACCAAAGCCTCCGGCAACGTCGCCAAGGCGGTCGAATCCGCCCGCGAGTTCCAGTCGAAAGCCCAGACCCAGTTTGAAGCCCGCATGGAACGTATGCGCGACCTGCTCGGCGTCAAAGGCCTCGGCACCGCCCGTGAAGCCTTCGCCCGCCGCGTTGACAAGCTCGAAGACGAAGTCGCCAGCGTCACCGCCAAGGCCCGCACCAAGGCCAGCGACCTGCACCTGAAAGAGCGTATCGCCCGTCTCACGGCCGAGATCGAAGCGGTCGCCACCGAAACCGGCGCTGATGTTGCCAAGACGGCCAGGCGCGTCGCCACCCGTGCTTCCAAGGCCGTCAAGGCTGCCATGGAGCCGATCGAAGCCGAAGTCGCCGACGATCTGACGCAGATCACCGGTGTCGGCCCGGCCATGGCGAAGAAACTGAACGAAGCCGGCATCACGCGCTTTGCGCAGATCGCCGCCATGAAGAAAGCGGAGCTTGAAGCGCTCGACGCAGCAATCGGCGCCCGTGGCCGCGTGCTGAAAGGTGAGTGGGCCAAGCAGGCGAAAGCCCTCGCCAGCTAAACACTTTTGGGATTGGGCAGGCTGCCAGACGGTAGCCTGCCTGCCTCAATCCGTCCGTATCAGGACTGAGCTTCCTTGAAATGGCGGATCATGCCGCTGAGTGCGGCAGGGCCATTCTCTCCCATATAGGGCACGATCAGGCACATTACCTGAAACACAGTATTGTGGATCAGGGCAGGGCCGTCATGTGCCTCTCTGGAAAGCGCGTCGCCAGCCAGCCAGAAGGTCAGTGTGGTGATGATCTGCTGGGTCAGGGGCGGCTTCAGGCGCGGATCAATCTCGATCACGCCAAGCCGCGCGAGGTCGTCAAGGATGCGCTGGATGGTGGCCCGTTTCTCCGCAATCAACGCGCGGAAACGGCCAGCCAGATCAGGGTAGCGGGACATCATGCCCGCAAGATCCCGGTAGAAGAAGCGGAAGTCGTATATCTCTTCCAGCAGGATGTAGATGTAGACCCAGTTGTCCTCGATCGAGGCAACACCCCCGCTGGAGCCGCGCAGGATAACGCGCATCTCCTCTTCAAACCGGTCATAAAGGGCCCGGATGATCGCGTCCTTGCCCTTGAAATGATAGTAGAGGTTACCGGGGCTGATCTCCAGCGCATTGGCGACATCTACAGAAGACAGCTGCGCCTCGCCCTCTTCATTGAAGAGAAGCAGGCTCACCTGAAGGATACGGTCGCGCGTTTTCATGTCCAGTGAAGCAGTTTGACAGAGAAAACTGACTGTGAAACCAATTTTATCATAAACTTCACCGTGTTCTCTTTCAGGAAAAGAAAGGGATCATGGTTAAAATCCGGCGGCTGGGGCAGGAACCCGGTGACAGTCCGGAAGGCCTTGGGGAGGAATAGACGTGACGTCACCGAAAGACGAAATCGCCCGCAATGCGGCTGAAAACACGGCAGCTTTGAACCCGCTGCTGGGCGGCTTCAACCGCCAGGAACTGCTCGGCGCTGTCGCCATGATGCTGCGCACGACCATGACGAACCCGGTCACCACCGCGAAGATGGTCAGCAAGATCACCAGCGAGAACACCGAAATCCTGCTCGGCAAGTCCAAGCGCGAAGCTGACAAGAAAGACCGCCGCTTCAAGGACCCCGCCTGGGAGCATAACCCCTTCTACAAGCGTGGCATGCAGTCTTACCTCGCCACACAGGAACACCTCCACAACTGGGTCAACGAGATCCAGATGGGCGAGTTGGAACAGGCCCGCGCCAAATTCGTGATGGGCATGATCACCGATGCCATCGCGCCGACGAACACCCTTGTGGGCAATCCCGCCGCTGCCAAGCGCGTGGTCGATTCCGGCGGCCTGTCGCTGCTCAAGGGCATGAAAAACCTTTACGACGACCTCACCAAGAATGGCGGCTTGCCCGCGCAGGTCGACAAGCGCCCCTTCAAGGTCGGCGAAAACCTTGCCGTCTCGAAAGGGCAGGTGGTCTGGAAAAACGAGATGCTGGAGCTGATCCAGTATGCTCCGCTCACCGAGAAGGTCCACAAGACCCCCATCCTGATCATCCCCCCACAGATCAACAAATTCTATGCGATGGACCTGACGCCGATGACGTCAATGGTTCAGTTCCTGCTCGCCATGGAACAGCAGACCTTCGTGATCTCCTGGCGCAACCCCACGAAAAAGCACAAGGATTGGGGCCTTGGCGACTATATCGACAGCCTGATCCAGGCCAGCGAAGTCGTCCGCAAGATCACCAAATCGCCCAAGCTCAACGTCTCCGGCGCCTGCTCGGGCGGTATCACCACCGCTACCTTCGCCAGCCTTCTGGCAGCGGCAGGCGACAAGCGCATCAACTCGCTCACCTTCATGGTCTGCGTCCTTAACCCCCAGAGGGATGACAGCGACATTGGCCAGATCGTGTCGGATGGCAGCCTCGAAATCGCGCGGAAATATTCAAAGTCGCGCGGCATCCTGAAGGGCGATGACCTCGCCCGCATGTTCGCCTGGATGCGCCCGAACGATCTCATCTGGAACTATGTCGTCAACAACTACCTGATGGGCGAAGATCCTCCGCCCTATGACGTTCTGTTCTGGAACAATGACACGACCAATCTTCCCGCCGCCCTGCATTCCGATTATCTCGACGTGGCCCTGAACCAGCCCTTCGATCATCCAGGAGAGGTGGAAGTCGCCGGCCATATGGCAGACCTCGGCAAGGTCACGGCAGACGCTTTCGTCGTGGCCGGTGTCACGGATCACATCACCCCCTGGAAAGCCTGCTACCGCACGCCCGCGCTGCTCGGCTCCAAGAATGTCGAATTCATCCTCTCCTCCAGCGGCCATCTGCAATCCCTGATCAATCCGCCGGGTAATCCGAAGGCGAAGTATTTCCGTGGCAAGGAAATCAAGCCGACGGCGGATGAGTGGGCGGCCAGTGCCGAGGAACAGTCCGGCTCCTGGTGGCCCCTCTGGGGCCAGTGGCTGAAAGAACGCTCCGGTCCGTTGAAAGCTGCGCCCAGGGAACTCGGCAACGAAGCCTTCCCGCCCCTCTATGCGGCGCCCGGCCGCTATGTCTTCAACGACTAGGGACACGCAAAAATGGCCCCGCGCCCGCGCATCGGACGGCTCATCCTGAGGCAAGCCGAAGGGCGAGCCGGGGCGCGCCTTGGCCCTCCTTTTACTTCGCTCTGGATGCGCTGCGGTCAAACTGGCGCCACTGCTGAGCGCCTATGGAAATCAGAAACCGGCAGGAATAGGTAAGTCTGATGGTATCGAACGTCCGCACCCCCCTTATCACGATGGAAGATGTCGACGGCATTCTCCTGCGCGTGGCGCATTGGCCGGTGAAAGGGCTGGTCGCTGGCCGCCCGCTCGTCTTCTTCAACGGCATTGGCGCCAATCTGGAACTGGCCTCCGGCCTGGGAGACATGTTTCCAGACCGGGAAATCCTCACCCTCGATGTTCCCGGCGTCGGCGGCAGCCCGGTCACCCAATGGCCCTATCGCCACTGGATGCTCGCCCGCTGGATCCGCAAGCTGGTCGACCGTTACAGCATCGACGAGATGGACGTCATGGGCGTCTCCTGGGGCGGCGCGCTCGCCCAGCAATTCGCCTTCCAGTATCGCAGCCGCGTCAAGCGCCTCATCCTCTGCGCCACATCCGCCGGCGTCACCATGGTCCCCGGCCGCCCGGCTTCGCTCTCAAAGATGGTCGATACGCGCCGTTATTCCGATCCCGAATTCATGCGGGAGAATTTCGCCAAACTCTATGGGGACGCGGCTGACGGCGCCGCAGGCGGCCATATCGACAGTCTCATGCCGCCAGACCCCAAGGGCTATCTCTACCAGATCCTCGCCTTTGCGGGCTGGTCCAGCCTGCCCTTCATCCGTTTCCTGAGCATGCCGTCGCTGGTCATCATGGGCGACGCCGATTCCATCGTGCCGCTCGCCAACGGCCACATCCTGAACTTTGCCCTGCCGGATGCGCGCCTGAAGGTCATCGAAGGCGGCGGCCACCTCTTCCTGGTCACCCGCGCAGACGAAACCGGCGCCCTGATCCGCGAATTCATGGATGAAGAAGAAGCCCGCGCCTTCAGCCACGTTGCTTAGGTTCCGCTAGGGTCCGCAACCACCGTCACACTCGATGGCCGCCAGGCCATCTGAGTGCCCATCTCCGGCTATTGCCGCAAGCGATTGAGAGAGCAGGAGGTGCGCCCTCAGATGCGCTCACGTGCATCGAGGTGGCGAAAGAAAGGCAATTGAGCTGGGATATTCCGTCCGGGGAGTAACAGCCCGCCTAGTCGTTCATCAGCCGTTCGGCTTCAACCCGCACGGCGCCATAATCCACCTTGCCGGTGCCCAGCACCGGAATTGCGTCTACACGGAACACCCGGCGCGGCACGGAAATTTCCGGCACGCCGTGGTTCTGTGCCCAGGTCAGGATCGGGTCGCGCGTCGCGCCCGGCGCATCGGTCAGCAGGATCACCTGCTCGCCTTTCTTGGGGTCGGGCAGGGTCACGGCGGCGTGCATATTGTCCGGCCACACGGCGGCCGCGCAATTCTCCACCACCGCCAGCGACACCATCTCCCCGCCGATCTTGGCAAACCGCTTCACCCGGCCCAGGATACGGATAAACCCGTCCTCGTCTATGTTCACAATGTCGCCGGTGTCATGCCAGCCATCGATCAGCCGCTCAATCACGCCGGGGTTAGTCGCGCGCACATAGCCCATCATCACGTTGGGCCCGCGAATGTGCAGGCGCCCGCCATCGGGAATGCCTTCCACCGGCACCAGTTTGGTCTCCATCTCGGCCATCAGAACCCCCACCGTGCCCGGACGGTTATCCTCCCATTTGTTGGCCGCCGCCACCGGAGAGCTTTCCGTCACGCCATAGCCTTCAAGGATCTCGATATTGAATTTCCGGCGCACATAATTGCGCGTCTCGTCCTTCACGCGCTCGGCCCCGCACACGGCGAGGCGAATGCTGTCGAGATCGCCATCGCTGGCCGTTCGCGCATATTGCGAAATAAAGGTGTCGGTCGCCAGCAGCAGGGTGGAGCCGCTCTCCCGTATCCGCCGCACGATTTCCTTCGGCTGCAGCGGGGAGGGGTGGAACAGCACCTTGATGCCCGCCACCAGCGGCAACACCGCGCCCACCGTCAACCCAAAGCAGTGGAACGTCGGCAGGGGATTGAACAGAACATCCGTATCCGGACCAAGACCGATATGCGCGCGCACCTGCTCAACATTCGCCATCACATTTTCATGGCTCAGCACGACGCCCTTGGGCTCGCCCTCGGTGCCGGAGGTAAAGAGGATCACGCCCGGCTTCTTGTGGCTCGGCCCCGCCGCCACCAGCCCCGGCAGCAGCATCCCCGCCACCGCCGATAGCTTGTTGCTGAGCGACAGGTTCTCCCGCACATCCTCCAGATAGACAATCTCTGCCACCTTGGAGAGATCGGCCACCAGCGCGTCCAGCCCGCCCAGCTCCACGAATTTGTGCGCCGTCACGATCCGCGAAACCTTGGCCGCCTTCAGCGCCGCCTTGAGGTTCTTTGATCCGGCGGTGAAGTTCAGCATCGCGGGCACGCGGCCATAGGCCGACAGGGCATAGAAGGCGATCACCGATCCGGCGCCCGAGGGCAGCATGATGGCCACCGCCTCGCCCTTCTTCGTGCCTTTCTTGAGCGCTGAGCCGAGCGCAAAGGCGCCCTTGATGATGTCCTTGTAGGTCAGCTCCCGCTCGTCCCCGTCAACGAGGACCACCTTGTTCCCGCCAAACTCGCGCGAGGCGCGAATAAGCGCAGAGAATACGTCAGTCCGGGTGCGCTGCGGCCTATAGTCAAGCGGTGCGGGCACCAGTGGCTGGATGGATTGCTGCATAGGTTTCCGCCCTGAATCGTTCCGGTCTCTGCCGATTTGTGTAATATTCTGTCATGTTGCGTCATATCTGCAACAGTTATTGCCAGTGTCCAGCCGCCGGTGCATGGGTCGTCTGCACAGGGTTCCGCTTGATGGAATCGAGCAGAAGGGCCATTTTCCGGCCATGGCCAACCTTATCGACACCCGCAGCGGCGCCCCGCGCCCCCGCCACCCCGAAAAGCAGGCGCGTCCCGATACGCCCGTGCTGCGCAAGCCGGACTGGATCCGCGTCAAGGCGCCCACCTCCGAGGGCTATGCCGAGACGCGCAATATCGTGAAGTCGAAGGGCCTCGTCACGGTCTGCGAGGAGGCTGGCTGCCCCAATATCGGCGAGTGCTGGGACAAGAAGCACGCCACCATGATGATCCTGGGCGAGGTCTGCACCCGCGCCTGCTCCTTCTGCAACGTCGCCACCGGCAAGCCAAAACCCGGCGTGGACGGGGACGAGCCCCGCCGCGTGGCCGAGGCCGTGGCCGAAATGGGCCTCTCCCATGTCGTCATCACCTCGGTGGACCGGGACGATCTGGAAGACGGCGGCGCCATGCACTTCGTCAACACGATCAACGCCATCCGCGCTGCCGCGCCGAACACGACGATCGAAATCCTCACGCCGGATTTCCTGCGCAAGGATGGCTGGGAAAACCGCGTCATCGATGCCAAGCCCGATGTGTTCAACCACAATCTGGAAACCGTTCCGCGCCTCTATCTCTCCATCCGCCCCGGCGCGCGCTATTTCCATTCCCTCCGCCTCCTGCAGAAGGTGAAGGACCGCGATCCCTCCCAGTTCACCAAATCCGGCCTGATGGTCGGCCTTGGCGAAACCAAGGAAGAGGTGATGCAGGTGATGGATGACATGCGCTCGGCCGGCGTCGATTTCATCACCATCGGCCAGTATCTTCAGCCCACGCGCAAACATGCCGCGATTGACCGCTTCGTGCCGCCCGAAGAATTCAAGGCCTATGAAGAGATCGCCCGCGCCAAGGGCTTCCTCATGGTCTCGGCCAGCCCGCTGACGCGCTCCAGCCACCATGCGGGGGAAGATTTCGAGCGCCTGCGCGCCGCCCGCGAAGCCCAGCTTGCTGCCCGCAAGGCATAAGGCGTGCCGCGTTTCACCAAGACGATGCGGGTGCCCTACGGGCCGGAGCAGTGCTTTGCTCTGGTCTCCGATATTGCCCGCTATCCGGACTTCATCAAGTGGATCACCGCCCTGCGCGTGTCGGACCAGCGCGCCGCCGGCCCCGGCGTGAACGAATGCCTGGGAGAGGTCGTCGTCGGCTTCAAGGGCTTCACCGAGCGCTTCACCACCCGCGTCGTCGCCGATGAGCCTGCCGCCCGCGTCACCGCCTCCCTCGTGCGCGGCCCGTTCCGCAAACTCTTCGCCGAATGGCGCATCACCGAAAGCGTCGCGGGCGCCTCGGACGTGTCCCTCGAAATCAATTACGAGTTCCGAAACCCCGTCATCGCCTTCCTCGCCGCCGCCAATCATGATCTGGCGGTCGACCGTATCCTGAGCGCCTTCCTGGAAGAAGCGAGGCGGCGGTATTCCACCCCATCGGCTTGACACCCCTTAACCCCTCTCCCGCGAAGTAGGAGAGGCTGCGGAGGACCAGCGTTTGCACTGCAAACGCCCGGAGCAGGCCATCGCAAAGCGATTGGAGGTGAGGGTCTTCCACCCCGCCCATCCTTCGACTTCGCTCAGGATGAGCTTCTCTGGCACAGCGTTTTTTGAGCTCATCCTGAGCGAAGTCGAAGGATAGAGCGGGCACGCAACACCTATCCCCCAAATCCCGCCCCCGCCCCGCCCAAAATCCCCAATCCCCTCAATCCCTTACAAAATATCCCTCCAAACCTTGTCCACCCCCTCCCGCGCCGGGCGTATCCTCCGTCCCATGATGAGTATCGCCCGCCTCAGCAAGGAACCAGCGCTCGCGGAGTATTTCGCGCTCGTGCATCCGTTCTTCTGGTGGGTGTTCGTCTGGCAGATGCGGATCGCCGCAAAACA
>NZ_JBNNJJ010000029.1:0-17195 GCF_050269995.1 Hyphomonas sp. NPDC076881
TTCGACTTCTTCATCTGTCATCCTCGCTCGGCAGCCCACATGCTAAACGAGAATTTTCCCAAATCGAATGGTCCAGTTTGCCGGAAGCAGGTCACTTGCAAACTCGGCGGTCACGCGACCGCTTGCGGGCACCGGCATCGGTGCCCTGGCCGCGATCCTGCTCCCCGGCTGTCAGGGCGGGCTTTTCCATCTCCCTCTCTGGCAATCTTTTGCGATCAGTTTTCTCCTCATGGAGCTTGGTTTCTACTGGATGCACCGCTGGTCCCATGCGGGACAGCGCGCAGGATCGCCCCTCGGGTGGCTTTGGAAGATCCACAGAACCCATCACTCTGCGGACCATCTCAATGTGTCCGTCACGATGCGCCAGAATATTTTCTGGGCCTTTCTGGTGCCTAATACCTGGGTCGTCGCTTTTGCGGTCTATACGGGAATGGGTTCGGGCGCCGCGCTCGCCCTGATGATCATCTATGCCTGGAACCTGCTCACCCATACGCATTGGCGCTGGGATGCCGGCATGCTGCGCTCGCCGATCTATCGTGTGCTGGCCCACATCATCATCATGCCCAGCCAGCATCACGCCCATCATGGTTATGGGAAGGACGGCAAGATGTACCGGAATTTTGCCGTGATGCTGGCTGCCTATGACTGGATATTCGGAACCCTCCACCTGCCCGAAGGGCGCCCCTCGCGATATGGCGTGCCGGGGCATCGGGCCCACTGGGCAGAAGAAGCCTTCTATCCGCTGAGCCTGTTGGTCCCTGACCTCACCGCTTCTGCAGGGAAGAAACCCGCCGTCGACGAGCAGGGCTGAGGGCGCCGGCGCCTCCATCCGAAGGCAGTCTCGCCAGGTTATTCCGTAAACAGAAGGATCCGGATCGTTCCGGATCTATCTCACTCGCGGCAGTGTTCCCGCCGCGTCGCGGTATTTCTCCCTCATGCCCGGCTTTGACAGCTTGCCGGTCGGCGTCCGGGGCAGAGGCGCCTGTTCCAGCGCCACATATCTGGGAACCTTGTAATCCGCCAGCCGGGCGTTGCAATGCGCAATCAGGGCAGCGACATCAATCTCCTGCCGCGTGTAGACAACCGCCAGCGGTGTCTCCCCGAACTTGGCATCCCTGGCCGCGATCACCATGCATTCCTCAATGCCGGGGAAGGAAAGAACTGCCCGTTCAACTTCAGCAGCCGATATATTGAGGCCGCCGGAGATGATGAGGTCTTTCATCCGGTCAATGAAGGTCAGCAGGCCATCTTCATCCAGCACACCCAGGTCGCCGGTATGAAGCCAGCCGTCCTTCAGTACCTTGGCGGTTTCCTCCGGATTGTTCCAATACTCGATCATGTTCCCCGGGCCGCGCAGGATGATCTGCCCGACGGTTCCCGGCGGGACGCGGTTTCCGTTTTCGTCAATGATGCCGACTTCATTGAAAACGCCGCCCATACCGCATTTCTGGGGCTGAACGCGGGCGAGATGCTCTGGCATAATGGTACCATTGCCGCCACATTCGGTCTGGCCATAGATCTGGCGCAGCACGATGCCTTTCTTCATCCATGTGTCCTGCAGAGCCTGCGTAACCGGCGCCCCGCCACAGGTCGCCATGGTGATGCTGGAAAGATCGGCGGTCTCGAACTCCGGCAGCCGCGAAACGGCTTCAAAGAATACCGGTACGGCGCCGAAGCCGTTGATCTTCTTCTCCACCAGCGTTTTGAGGAAGAGCGCCGGTTCAAAGGCGCTGAGGAAATGCAGTGTGCAGCCGAGGATCGTGTAATGCGTCAGCTGAACAAATCCGGCGGATGTGCTGAGCGGGGCAGGGATGATGACGTGTGATCCCCGGCCGAGGCTTTGCTCCTCAATAGCGTGTGTTGCCACATAGGCGGTCATGCTCCGGTGGGAGAAGACGACGCCCTTCGGCTTTGCGGTCGATCCGCTTGTGGAGATGATCACGGCACGGTCATCGGGGGCGGGTTCACAGGCAGGCTGCGCACGCGGGCCGGTGCGCAGAGGGGCCACACCCTGGATATCGAATGCCCCGGAAGATAGGCCTTCGACCCTGGGAAGTCTTTCACTGTCGGCAAAGATGAAGCGGGGCGCGGTGTCCTCGGCGATCTCGGCAAGTTCATGGGGCGTATAGCGCATGTTCATGGGCACGACTGTTCCGCGCGCCCGCAGGATACCCAGTATCAGGACGCAATACTGCAGGCTGTTTGCCGCACAGATGCCGACCCGGTCGCCCGGCTGGAGACCGCGCGCAATGAGGTCGGCCGCAATGCGCTCCGACCAGTCGCGATACTCACGGTAAGTGACCCGGTCTTCGCCGAAATCGAGCGCGACCGCGTCCGGCATGACTCTGGCCCACCAGTGAATGGCGTCGGTGATTGTCTGCACGAATATCCTCCCAGGACCGGGGCGTTGCGTCGCCCGTCAAAAACCTATCGGTAATAGTTTAATTGTTGCCGCCGTTCATGCAATCCCCTTATAAGGCTGCGGTCTGAGTTTTACCGGAAGGGGCCACCGCATGAACCTCTACTTCACGCTGGTGGAAGAAGCCTTCCGCGAGGAAGTGCGCGATTTCCTGGCAGATCATCTGACCCCTGATCTGCGCGCCTATGCGCGCCGGATGACGAGTGTGTACGCCACCAAGGAGATCGCCATGGCCTGGCAGGCGATCCTGGTGAAGCAAGGCTGGGCGGCGCCCTCCTGGCCGGTGGAGTATGGTGGCACGGACTGGACGCCCGCCCAGCGCTATATCTATGACGTCGAGATGGCCCGCGCCGGCGCCCCGCCGCTCTCCCCCATGGGCATCGGCATGTGCGGCCCCGCCCTTATCGGCCATGGCTCGAAGGCGCAGAAGGACTATTATCTCCCCCGCATTCTCTCAGGCGAGGATTTCTGGTGTCAGGGCTATTCCGAGCCCCATGCCGGATCAGACCTTGCCGCCCTCACCATGTCAGCGGTGGAGGATGGGGATGATTTCATCTGCAACGGCTCCAAGATCTGGACCACCCATGCCCATGAAGCCAACAGGATGTTCTGCCTGGTACGGACGGACAGTTCCGGCAAGCTGCAGCAGGGCATCACCTTCCTGCTGATCGACATGAATGCCCCCGGCGTGCGGGTTGATCCCATCCTGATGCTGTCAGGCGAGCATATCCAGAACGCAGTCTTCTTCTCCGATGTGCGGGTGCCCAAGGCGAATGTCGTTGGCCAGGTGAACCATGGCTGGACGGTCGCCAAATACCTGCTGGAGTTTGAACGCGGCGGCTCCTCCTATGGCCCGCGCCTGCTCGCCCGCGTCCGGGCGTTGCGCGCCACGGCGGCCGAGGAAGGCCAGCTGGAACCCGGCTTAGCGCGCAAGCTGTCGCTCGCCGAGGCCGAAATCCTTGCGCTGGAAGCGGCCGAGCTTCAGCAGATGGCCGACCTTGCCAGCGGCGGCACGCCAGGCCTCAAGGCTTCGATGATGAAGATCCGCGGCACCGAGCTCAGCCAGCACCTCACCGAACTCGCCATCGAACTGGCCGGGGACTATGTCGCGCCCTTCCAGCCGCAGCACACCTCGCCTGGCGGCCCGGTCCTCGTTGCAAACCGGCCGGAGGCTTCGGCGAATTCTCCCGTCGTGGGCCCCGAAAGCGCCGTCACCGTGTCAGCCAAATACCTCAACGACCGGGCCGGCTCGATCTATGCCGGCTCCAACGAAATCCAGCGCGGTATCCTCGCAAAGGGACAGCTCGGGCTCTGAGCGGCCGGGCCCTGACCTATGCCTTGTCAATTGACTTATCCGGCGCCGACTCATAAACTAATGCTGTTAGGTAACAAGAAGACGCCAAGCAGCGCCGTATCAGAGGGGTAGGACTTCCATGAACCTGATAGACAAATCCATTCCGGCCGCGCCGTCTGCCACTGAACCGGCTCTCCCGCGCATCCAGACTCTCAAGGATCTCAGCCCTGACCAGATCAGGGCCATACGGCGGATCCCAAGCCACGATCAGGCCTCCCCCCGCGCCATCGATGAGCGCCGCCCGGCCTCTATCTTCCTCGATCAGGACCGGTTTGATCTGGAGCAGCAGAACGTCTTCCGGAAGTTTGCGGTGCCGGTGACGGTCTCCGCGCGCCTGCCGCGCAATGGCAGCGTGATTGCCCATGACGGATATGGCGTGCCGCTGCTGATCAGCCGGGATACCGACGGCAAGGTTCGCGCCTTCCTCAATGCGTGTACGCACAAAGGATCAAAGCTCGTCGAGGATTGTGAAACCCACCTGACGAAGAAACTGACCTGTCCCTACCATGCCTGGACCTTCGCGCTCGACGGGCGGCTGGTCGCCGTGCCGCGTGAAGAAACGATCGCGAATTTCGACAAGAAGGAGCGGGGGCTTGCGGAGCTTGCCTGCCGCGAAGCCGGCGGCATTGTCTGGGTGATGCTGGACCGGAATGCAGAGCCGGACTTCCGCGGAATGGATGATCTTCTTGCCGCCGATATGGAAGCCTTCGACCTGCCGCGCATGCATGTCTATGGCCAGAAGACCTTTGATCTCGCTGCCAACTGGAAGCTCGTTCAGGAACCTTTCCTGGAGGGCTATCACGTACAGCGCCTGCACGCGCGCTCAGTCGGGCCGATGTTTGCCGACGTGCCGAATGTCACGGATGTGCTGGGTCTGAACATCCGCCAGATTTCAGGGAAGGTGAACTTCACCCCGGAATGCCTCGATATCGACGGCGAGAACATCCATAAATCGGTAACCCACGCCTATCTCGTCTTCCCCAACACGGTGATCGTGACGAGCCCTTACTATATCAGCGTCATGATTATCATACCGCGTGGCCCGGGACGGACGGTTGTTGACTATATGATGCTGACCAGGGGCAAAGCCGACAATGAAAAGGCAGAAGACGTCTACCGCCGCTCTTACGAAATGATCCTCAACGTGTTCGGCAATGAGGATTTCCGGGCCGCCGAAATCTCGCATGCCGGACTCTCCTCCGGCGCAATCCGGGATGTGGTCTATTGCGGCCTCGAGGAGACGATTCCGCTCTATTACGAGATCCTCGAGCGCTTCCTGTGACGCCAGTGCTCATCCTGAGGGTCAGCCCCTCAGGATGATGTCTGCCGCCCGCCAGGCCATCGCCATCACCGGGCCATTGGTATTCCCCGAAGGAATGGCTGGCAGAGCCGATGTGTCCATGATCCGTATACCGTCTAGGCCATGCACTCGCAGTGCGGGATCGATAACGCTGGTTGCCGGATCACGGCCCATCCGGCAGCTGCCGACCGCGTGATAGCCGCAGGTACCGAACCGGTCATAGGCTTCAAGGATTTTTTCATCGCTGTCATAGTCAGGACCTGGCATCGTTTCGGCCTCCACGATGGCCTTCAGCGCAGGCTGCTGAACGAGCCTGCGCGCCATGCGCACCGCGCCGATCATAGACTGGCGGTCTTCTTCCGTATCACGATAATTCGTTACGAGTTCCGGGGGCGCGTCGGGGGCAGAGCTGTTGATGTGGACCGAACCCCGGGACGTGGGCCGCAGGGGATAGGTCACCAGATGCATGCCGGGAAAACGCTCGACATCCTGACGGCCTTTCGCGAAATCGAAACTGAACGGGGCGAGCAGAAACTGCACGTCCGGCCGGTTGAGACCGGGCCGAGACTTGAACCAGGCGACCTGTTCATAGGCGGCCGCAGAGAGCGGGCCTTTGCGGGTCAGATAGTATTGAAGTCCGCTGAGCAGTACCCGCCAGCCATAGTATTTCTTGTTGTGGGAAATATCGCGGTTGAGCTTCCACTGCATGATCAGCCCGCGGTGCTCAATCAGATTCTCGCCGACATTGGGGTTCTCCAGCCGCAGATCAATGCCAAGCCGGGCCAACCGCTCGCGCGCGCCGATGCCGGAACGCTCAAGAATGCCGGGGGACGCCATGGCGCCCGCGCACAGAATCACATCCCGGCGTGCACGGAATGTCTGTGCCTTGCCCGAGGCGATCACTTCAACTCCCGTCACCCGTTTGCCCTCAATCGACACCCGGTTGGCCGTGCAGTCGGTCAGGATTGTCAGGTTCGGCCGGCCGCGCACAGGATTCAGGAAGGCCGTG
The DNA here is from genome assembly GCF_050269995.1 of Hyphomonas sp. NPDC076881. Taxonomy (NCBI): domain Bacteria; kingdom Pseudomonadati; phylum Pseudomonadota; class Alphaproteobacteria; order Hyphomonadales; family Hyphomonadaceae; genus Hyphomonas; species Hyphomonas sp. NPDC076881. The sequence continues at coordinate 6,083 of NZ_JBNNJJ010000029.1, forward strand.
GCTGCGCTCACCCTCCGGCCCTTGTAGACGGTGCGCGGGGCATAGCCGATCCCTTCAATATCCTCGGGCGCATTCGTATCGGGCTTGTATCGCCAGCCAAGCGACTGTCCCGCCATCACGAAAGCGTCGGTCAGCTCATCCCTGGTATCGGGCATGGTGACGTTCAGCGGGCCGCTGTCTCCGCGCGTTTCATCCGCGCCGAGTTCATGGTTTTCCAGGGCGCGATAGGCAGGCCCGATATGGTCCCAGCTCCAGTCATCGCTGATCGTTTCGGCAATCGCGTCATAGTCGGCCGGCTGTCCACGTACATACATCATGCCATTGATGGAGGATGAGCCGCCCAGCACGCGCCCCCGCACCCAGACTTCCGGGGTCCGGGCATTGGCGTCCTCCGGCTGGCTCGTATACGCCCAGACATGGGCCGGGTCGGCCATCACCCTGGCCAGCCCCTTGGGCATGTGGATGAAGGGGTGTACATCCCGCGGCCCTGCCTCCAGAAGCGCCACCTTCACCTCCGGGTTTTCAGACAGCCGATAGGCCAGCACGCATCCCGCCGCCCCGGCGCCCACGATCACATAATCGAATTCCTGCATGCTGTTTCTTGCCTCCCGATCCCGGATTTCCGGTTCTCTGCCATTGAAAACCTATTAGGCATAGGTTTAGGTTGTCGCGCAAGAGACCCCGGCAAATGCCGGCAAGTGAAGGAGCCTGGCCCACATGGTGCGGATCGAATTTGTCACTCCCTCCGGCGGCGTCCGGCAGGTCGAGGCGCAGGAAGGCGAAACGCTTATGCAGGCCGCCGTGCGCCATCAGATCGAGGGCATCGAAGCCGCCTGCGGGGGCTCAATGTCCTGCGGAACCTGCCATGCCTGGGTTCCGGCTCCCTGGAATGAGCGCATCGCGCCATCAGAGGCGGGCGAGCGCGACATCCTGGAATTCGGCGTCCATATCCGGCCGGATTCGCGCCTGACCTGTCAGGTCGTGGTTTCCGCAGCCCTGGAGGGCGCCCGCATCGAAGTGCCGCCGTCCCAGTCATGAGCGCGATATAAAGGCTTCCAACTAAAAACTAATAATGTTAGGTAATAGACAGCGCGGCGCGTAGACGCCGGATTCTGGAGGAATTCAAGACATGGCTGACAACCTGACACGCCCGGCCGTTCCCGACCATGTGCCGGCGGAGCGCGTGTTCGAGTTCAATATCTACGGCGATCCGAGGCTGACCGATGATGTGCAGGCCTCCTATCAGTCCCTGCACCGCGACGCGCCCGACATTTTCTATTCCCCGCTCAATGGCGGCCACTGGATGGTGACGCGCTATGAGCAAATTTTCGAGGTGGTGAAGGATTACGAGCATTTCTCGGTGCGGGAAATGCAGATCCCGCGGATTGAAAACCCGCCCGTTTTTATTCCGCTCAGCCTCGATCCGCCTGCCAGCCTTCCTTACCGCCAGGCACTGATGCCGCATTTTTCGCCCAAAGCCGTCGGCGCGATGGAGCCGAAGCTGCGGTCCTTCGCGGTCGAATTCATTGAGGAAGTGCTTGCGCGCGGCGAGTGTGACTTCGTGCACGACATTGCCGCCCGCTTCCCGGTCTCCGTCTTTATGGAGCTGATGGGCATGCCACTGGACCGGCTCCGGGATTTCCGTGCGTTGGCGGATGATTATTTCAAGGCGCGCACCAATGAAGAGATCGGGGCGCTGGGGGAACGCATCGTCGGCCTGATGACCGAACTGGTGGAACTCCGCCAGAAGGAGCCGGCAGACGACCTGATATCAAAGATGATTGAATTTCAGGTTGATGGCCGTCCCATCACGCTGGGCGAGCTGCAATCAATGCTGTTCGTCATGTTCCTTGGCGGCATGGATACGGTCACCAATGTTGCCTCCTACACCTACCGGCATCTCGCCCAGGACGGCGTCCTGCAGGCCAGGCTGGCGGCCGATCCGTCCCTGATTCCACGCTTTGTCGAGGAAGGCATCCGCAGCTTCGGTGTCATCAACACGCCGCGCATCGTGGCGAAGGATTGCGAACGCTTCGGGGTGAAATTCCGGGAAGGGGATATGGTGCTCTGCGTCCTGCCGCTGGGCAGCCGTGACGACCGGCGATTTGAAAACTCCGCAGAGTTTGACATTGACCGGCAGGCATTGACGCATCTCACTTTTTCTTCCGGCCCGCACTTGTGTCTGGGGCACAATCTGGCGCGTATGGAAATCCGTATCCTGACGGAAGAATGGGTTAAGCGGATACCGGCATTCTCCTTAAAGCCCGGCCTGCGCCACCATTCCCGCGTTGGCACGGTGATCGCGATCGAGAACCTGCCCATCCAGTGGCCGGTCTGACCCAATGAGTGGTGCAGGCGAAATCTGGTCGACCGGGGCCGATGGCCCCTACTGGGATGGGCTTTCGCACGGGCGGCTGATGCTGCCCCGATGCAGCGGCTGTCGCCGCTGGCACTGGCCGGCAGTCTGGCGCTGCGCGGACTGCGGATCATGGGATCATGAATGGCAACAGGTGGAACCTGCCGGGCAGGTCTATAGCTGGACTCGCAACTGGCATCCCTTCGGCGGGCTTGAAAGCCTGTCGCTGCCATTCCTCATTGGTGTCGTGGCGCTTGAGGCGGCAGGCGGGGCAAGGCTGATGGGCCTCGTCGAGGAGACAGGTGGCCCGGTGAAAATCGGCGCGCCGGTCACCGGAACATTTACAACCACAGTGTATGCAGGCCGCTCCGTCCCCGCGATCCATTGGAGAACCACATGAAACCGATTGCCGGGATTGCGGTCGTCGCCGGTGTGGGCGAGCGCCAGTATCGCCGCGGCGCGTCCCCTCTGCCAGAGCGCGGCGTGCTCGTTCGCGCCATCATTGATGCGTGTGAAGATGCCGGCTTCGATCCGGCCCGGATTGACGGCTTCGCCTCCTATGGCGACGACCGCAACGAGCCAGTCCGGCTGATGAGCGATCTCGGCACGCGGGAGCTGACCTGGTCCAGCCAGGTCTTCGGCGGCGGCGGCGGGGGCATTGCCGGGGCGATCGGCCAGGCCGTCGGCGCGATTGCAACCGGCCAGGCGAAAGCCGTCATCGTCTTCCGCGCGCTGGTGCAGAACAACAGCGGCCGGCTGTCTGCCGCCGTGATGGCGCACCATCTCAACGGCCACATGATGGCCGCCGGGCTCGTCGCGCCTGCGCAGGTCTGCGCCATCCGTGCCCAGCGCATGTTTGAACATCACGGCGTCCCGAAATCGGCGGTCGAAGCCTTCGTCGAGGCCGCCTACTATCATGGCGCACGCAACCCGGACGCCGTTGCTTATGGCAAAGACTTTGACCTTGAGGCCTACAGGGATGCCCGCTGGATCAGCGAGCCGTTCCGCCTGCTCGATTGCTCCAGGGAAAATGACGGTGCCGGCGCGCTGCTGATCGTCAGCGCCGAGGAGGCAAGGGACCTTCGCAAGACCCCCGTTCATATTCTGGGTGTTGCGCAGGGCGCTGCGGCCGGCTGGGGAGACCTGCTGGAGAACGACGCGGATGATCAGTATGCGAGCGCCGGTTTCCGCTCCGTCGCGCGCCAGCTCTGGGCCCAGACCGGGCTCACCCCGGCAGACATTGATGTGGCGCAGGTCTATGAAAATTTCAGCGCGCAGGGCGTGGCCTCCCTGATCGATCATGGCTTCTGCAATTACGAATCGGCGGGCGAATTCTGCCGTTTTGAAAACCTCATCGCGCCTGGCGGAAAGCTGCCCGTGAACACCGCCGGGGGAAACCTCGCGCAGGGCTTTATTCATGGCATCGGCATGCCCATAGAGGCAGTGCGCCAGCTGCGCGGCGAGTCGGCAAATCCGGTTCCCGGTGCGCGCACATGCCTGCTCGCCGGCGGGCCAGGCGCGCCCATTGTCTCTTCCGCCATATTTGGCACGGCAGAGATGGTTTGAAGATCAGGCATAACACGGCAGGAGGCATCGACATGACGGTTGATACAAAACAATACAGCATGCTGATTGATGGCGCACTCACCGCAGGAGAGGGAAGGCTGGATGTCATCAATCCGGCGACCGGCCAGGCCTTTGCCACCTGTCCCCGGGCGTCCGCGCAGGATCTGGACCGCGCCGTCAACGCCGCTGAGCAGGCTTTCACCCGTTGGAAACTGACAGACATCGATCACCGCAAGGCGCTTCTGCGCAAAGCCGGTGACATCATTCTGGCACACGCCGACGAACTCGCTGCCATTTTCACGCGGGAGCAGGGGCGCCCGCTGCCGCTCGCCCTCCAGGAAGTTCAGGGCGCCGGTCAGTGGTTCCACGCCACCGCCGCGCTGGACCTGCCGATGGATGTCACCGAGGACACGGAGACCCGCCGCATTGAGGTCCACCATGTGCCCCTCGGCGTTGTCTGCGGGATTGTGCCCTGGAACTTCCCGGTTCTGCTCGCGGCGTGGAAAATCGCCCCCGCACTCCTTGCGGGTAATACAATCGTCCTCAAGCCCTCACCCTTCACCCCGCTCTGTACCCTGAAGATCGGCGAACTCCTCAGGGATGTTTTCCCGAAAGGCGTCCTGAACATCCTTTCCGGCGGGGATGAGCTTGGCCCGATGATGACCGCCCACAAAGGCTTCGCCAAGATCACCTTCACCGGCTCCACCGCCACGGGCAAGCGCGTGATGGAGGCCGCCTCGCGGGATCTGAAACGCGTCACCCTGGAACTGGGCGGCAATGATGCGGCCATTGTCCTGCCGGATGTGGACCCCGCCAAAGTGTCCGAGCAGCTCTTCATGGGTGCCTTCTTCAACTCTGCCCAGGTCTGTGTCGCCACCAAGCGGCTTTATGTGCATGACGATATCTATGACCGGGTGCGCGACGATCTGGTCAGGCTGATCGAAAATGCGCCGGTCGGTGATGGCAGCCAGCAGGGCGTCCTCTTCGGCCCTGTGCAGAACCTCCCCCAGTATAACCACGTCAACGCGCTGATCGAGGAGGCCAGGGCCGATGGCCTCACCCTCCATCAGGGCCCCATTCCGTCCGGCAACGGTTACTTCATTCCGCTCACGCTTGTAGATAACCCGCCTGAAGATTCGCGTGTGGTGCAGGAAGAAGCCTTCGGGCCGGTCTTGCCGCTGATGCGCTTCCGCTCCGTGGACGAAGTGATCGCCCGCGCCAATGACACCGAATATGGCCTCGCCGGGGCCGTCTGGTCGGCGGATATCGGGAAGGCCGCTGAGATTGCAGCCCGGCTCGACACCGGCACCGTGTGGATCAACCAGAATCTCCAGTCCACGCCGCTCACTCCGCTGGCCGGTCACAAACAGTCCGGCATCGGCGTGGAAAACGGCGTCTACGGGCTGATGGAGTTTACCCAGCCCAAGGCGATTTATATCCCCAAGGATACCGCATCCGTCGTCTGATCAGTTTGCCCTGGTGGTCTTCTCCGCAATCGCGGCCACACCGGCGAAGAAGGTTCTGAGGGTTTCGACAAACAGGCCTTCTTCGTCATGCCGGTTGGCGCGAACGGCACCTGCCAGATGTGGCAGGTCTGTTTGCGAAAAATCTGGCATCGCGGGGATGCCGCGCGAGCGCGAAGCGGCGGCAAAAAGCGCAGATCCAAATGTGATTTTCTCCGAGCCTTCCAGAATCTGAAGCTGCATTTCCGGCGGATACGGACAGAAGGATGTCCAGTAGTCATAGGCTTCCAGGAAGATGCGGCGTGGAAAGAACTCCAGCAACAGGGGCGCTGCATTCGGGTGCAGCAGGATCGTCCGCCGCGCAGCCACACACAGGCCGATCAGTGTGTCTTCCCACCGTTCAGGGTCCACGAAGGGCGCCTGGATATCCCGAAGGATACAGAGCGCCACTTCCGAGAGCAGTTCAGACTTATCCTTGAAATGATGGTAGAGGGAAGGGGCGCGGACCCCGATCTTCCGGGCGACATTTTCAAGGCTGAGCGCATTCAGCCCCTGAACATCAATCACGTCCAGCGCGGCGCGTGCGGCCCGTTCCCTGGAAATCAGTGGCTTTTCTGGTCTACCCAAGATCATTCTCCTCCATCATCATCTGCCTTCTTTTTCCCGCCCGATGCCGGCTCCGGGCATCGGCACTGCGCCGCTTCTGGCTTCGTTCCTGTTCCCCGCCTTTTTGGCAACCCGCCGGGAAGTATGGCAGGAAAGTCTTGAGAACTAATTGCAATAGGTAAAATCCACGAAGTGAGGCTTTTTTGCAACTTTTATTGAATGGCATTTTTTGGAATATAATTCCAGTAATCGGGAAATTTGTAGTTCTGAAATGCTTTTAAGTGGATTGATGAGAATAATATTCTCACAAAATCTTACAAATGAGAACGAATGTTCGAACTACTGAATCTGTTGACGTGCTGAGATGTCGCGAAGTAAGTTCCCTATAACTAATACCGTTAGGCAAATGCCGGGGCGGAGTTTCGGGAGGAAAGCATGTCTCTTCAGTCATCAGAGTCAAATTGCGGTCAGCGGCAGGGCGAGCTGCGCACCAGGTTTCATAAATCACTGTTCGGGGCTGCAGCCCTGGTCGCGCTTGCCGCGTCTTTGCCGGCCATGGCCCAGGAAGCGGATGCGCCGGCTGAGGTTGAGCCTGCAGCCGCGGCCGTTCCGGCGCCGGCGGCCGAAGAAGATGCCGAACGGCTGCGTCGCCTCGGTATCGTAACGGTCACCGCCCGGCGCCGTGAGGAGAGCCTGCAGGACGCGCCGGTCGCTATCACGGCCTTCTCCGGTGAAGGACTTGATGACTATGCGGTGACGCGTTTCCAGGACCTGTCCACACTCGTGCCGACGATGGTCGCCGGCAAAGCTGCCTCCGGTTCCTCTGCCAGCATCTTCCTGCGCGGCGTAGGCTCCACCGCGCTAAGTGCCGGCTTCGACCAGTCCGTCTCTTTCATCATCGATGGCATGCCGATGAGCCGGGGCCGTGAGATTTCGCTCGCCCAGTACGACATCGAGCGGGTTGAGGTTCTGAAGGGCCCACAGGCTCTGTTCTACGGAAAGAACACGACCGGCGGCCTGATCAGCGTCGTTACCAAATCGCCTGCCGACGAGTTCGAGGCCTCTGCCAAGACCGGCTACGGGTTTGAGGCAAGGGAGATCTATGGCGAAGGCATCATCTCCGGGCCTCTGACGGACACGCTCCGCGCGCGCCTCGCAGTGCGCCTGTCGGAATCCGATGGTGCCTTCACCAATACGGCAGCGGCCAGCTACACCGATCCGCTCGGCATGACACGCAGCCCGGTCGCAGACCGCCGCGGCGGCAGCGAGATGGCGAGCGGCAGGCTGACCCTGGCTTTCGAGCCGAATGACATGTTCGACCTGGAACTGAAGGCCGGCATCACCCAGATGGAAGATGGCGGCCCGACGGACGTGCTCGAGCGGATCTGCGGCAGCGGGCGCACCACTCCGGCAACGGCCAATGGCGTTCCGCCCAGCCCGAATGCCGATTGCCGGATTGACGGGCGCTCTGACTCTTCGCGCCTGCCCGCGGAAGTGGCCTCCGCCAATTACCGCTATGCCCGCGACGGCGCGATGTATGCGGACTTTGAGTCCTCCTTTGCCGTGCTGACGGGCAATCTTGATTTCGACAAGCTCGGTGTGTCTTCGATCACCTCCTTTTATCAGTTCGAGCAGACAGACCTGAACAACGTCGCCGGCGAAGCTTATCCCGCCAGCTTCTCCCAGCTCGCTGATTTCAGCCAGTTCTCGCAGGAGCTGCGCTTCCAGACGCGGTTTGACAGCCCCCTGAATTTCATGTTCGGGGCGTTCCTTGCCAATTCGGAATTTACTTTCAATACTGATGCCTACATCTTCCCGGTTCCGATTGATCCGCTGAACGGCACTTATGTGACCTTCAAGCGCGACAATGGCTTTGAAGGCGACGCGCTCTCCTTCTTTGTCGAAGGCACCTATGACATCACCGATCAGTGGGAACTCTCCGGCGGTGCCCGCTGGAGCCAGGAAGAGCGCGATTCCTATCAGCGCTCGCTCCCCGGACACATCGCCTTTGCCGGAGCCTTCCCGGGCAATATCAGCCTTGAGGACTCCTTCAAGGACGAGAATATCTCGCCCCAGGCCACCCTGCGCTGGAAGCCGAGCGCCAATATATCCGTCTACGGAGCCTATAAGGAAGGCTTCAAGACCGGGGGATACAACATATCCCAGGCGCTCACACCGCTGGCTACCGTTGAGGCGGGTCAGTATGACAGTGAGACGGCGAAGGGTTTTGAGGCCGGGGTGCGGTCGCTCCTGTTCAATGACAGCCTTACCCTCAACGCAACGGTATACGACTACACCTATGAAAACCTGCAGGTGCAGGTGTTTGACCCGGTGTCTGTCAGCCTGATCGCAGACAATGCGGGTGAGCTGGAAACCAAGGGGGTCGAGATCGATTTCAACTGGGTGCCCCGCGATCTGACCGGCTTCAGCGTGCGCGGCGCATTTGCGTATAATGATGCAACTTACCAGAACTATGTGGGCCAGTGCTATGGCGGGCAGACCGTCGCCCAGGGATGCAACCAGGTTCTGGTGGGTGGCGTCTATCAGTCCCAGGATTACAGTGGCCGCAGGCCACCGAAGGCGCCTGAGACCGCCGGCCGTCTCGGTGCCAGCTATGAGTTCCCGGTCTTCGGAAATCTCATGGCGTCGGTCTCTGCCGATGCGAGCTATACCGGATCTTACAACTTCACGGACACGCTGCGTCCGGATGCGGTACAGGACTCTTTCACCCGGCTGGATGCTGCGGCCCGCCTGATGGGGCAGGATGATCGTTGGGAACTCGCTCTCATCGGGCGCAATCTGACCGAAGAGTTTGTCGTGACCAGTGCCAATGATATTCCGTTCTCGGGCGGTATCGGGACCGGGACGACGACCGGTGTCACTGCTGATATGTCGGCATTTGTCGAAAATCCACGCGAAATCTACCTGGAGCTTTCGCTTCGCTTCTGAGCTCCCGGCCCCTCGGGCGCTGACCGTCCGGTCAGCGCCCGATTTTTTTGACTGACCGGCGCTTATCCTTTTTCCGGAGCATTGCCGTGCGCAGGATCGGATGATCGACGGATCTCTCCCCGGATTTCTTCACCCTGCTCCCCGGGCAGGGGGGCGGGGCACGGTTCCCGTGAGGGCCAGGCGCCATAGCTGACCGGGGAACGCATCCGGACATACGCGCCCTGGTGATGTCAGCGGAACCGGGTCTTGAGCCAGCCGGGCGGGGCGGTTAGCCTTGGAAAATGGCCCAAAATCCGTTTCGCTACTTCAAGACATCACACGAAATCATTCAGCTCGCCGTGCTGATGTATGTCCGATTTCCGCTCTCACTTCGTAATGTCGAGGACCTGCTCCACGAGCGTGGCATTGATGTCTGTCACGAAAGTGTCCGTCTCTGGGTCGACCGCTTCGGCACACACTTCGCTCACAAAATCCGGAAACGCCGATCGGAATCGATGCGACGTAGCCCCCAATGGCAGTGGCACCTGGATGAAGTCTTCGTCAAAATCCGGGGAGAACGGTATTATCTTTGGCGCGCTGTGGATCATGAAGGGGAAGTGCTGGAATCCTATGTCACGAAGAAGCGGGACAAGGCTGCAGCATTGAAATTCCTCAAGAAAGCAATGAAACGATATGGAAATCCTAAAGTCGTGGTGACGGACAAGTGTCCATCCTACCGGGCCGCGATGAAGGCCATTGGGAATGAGAACCGCCAGGAAACTGGCCGGCATCTCAACAATCGGGCCGAGAACTCGCACCTACCTTTTCGAAGACGCGAGCGGGCGATGTCTCGTTTCAGGCGCATGCGAAGTCTGCAAAAGTTCGCTTCAGTCCATTCGTCTGTGCACAATCATTTCAACCATCAAAGAAACATCGAGGGGAGGGCCAGGTTCAAATCGCTGCGTGACGCCGCCCTTCGCGAATGGCGGGAACTTCTCGCAGCCTGAGGCCCGCTCGCGCGCGACTATCAGAGACGGGTTCGCATTCGTCTGACAGCACCTGTAGACGTGCCCCTGATATCGGTACCCGCCTTTGAGAACATCAACCACATGGGCGACCCCATTCCAGTCGCGGACAAGCCTTGAGCCGGATCGAAGGGAAGGCCCTGCCGGCGCGACGGCCAGGTCACTGGCAATCGCCTGTAGCTTGTTCCGGGTCCTGAGAGGCAGGCCGCCCCACCTGGCGGCCTGAACTTCATATGCAACGAGGCGGCAGAGCAGGGGCGTGCTTATACCTTTGGGCGGCGGCGCGCTGATGAGGTGCTCATACTGATCGATAAGGCTGGAGCGAGACATGCCTTCAAGTTCTGCCGTGGAAGTCATTTCTTCGCTCCGGCGATATGGTAATGGGATTGCCGAGCGCCGTCGGCTGGGGCGAGTTTCTCCAGACTGATGCCGGCTTGTTTCAGGCGGGTAAGGGCGGCCCGAGTGGTATGGGTCTGCCAGCCGAGTTTTGCGGAGAGCGTCTCAACTGTCATGCCCTCGGGTTTGCTGAGGAGACTTTTGAGTTGTTCCGCCTTTGAAAGCTTAAGTGATGGCTTCTTGTCGGTTCGTGTTGATTTGCGGTTGGTCATGGGGTTCCTTTCGGGTTGAGGAAGCGATCAGTGCTTCCACGACCCGAAGGCCCGCAGATCTGGCGGGCGGTCGCGGAGGCTGACGCGACAGAGACAGCAATGCTTGGAAGAGGGCCGTAGTCCAGCCTAATCGCTCTGTAAGCGGATATAATGGAGCATTTCGGCTTCCGCTTCGTCGCAGTGCGATTTTGCAGTGTCGATGAGGCGGTTGAGGGCTTGGATTGACTGGAGTCGCGTTTCGTTTGGCAAATCTGGCAGTTGCGCTTCAGTTGCTTGCTCGCAGGCATCTTCGAGTGACTCCATTGTCTTTATGATCCTACGGCGGATTCTATCGAGGTCGTCCATGGCAGGCACTTGGGCTCAAGTTGACGCGGAAGTCCACGATGCTGACTGGGTCGCTTCGGCAGTTGAACAAGCTAAATTCTAGAGGTGCGCAGTATTAGTCAAAATGCAGACAAACAGGGGGGTGAACCACGCCGGGTTTGCCGGAGGCCATTTTCTTTGAGAGAGTGGCCCTATGACAGACAAGAAGCAGAGATCTCATTACTCGCCAGAGGTGCG
>NZ_JBNNJJ010000030.1:0-6104 GCF_050269995.1 Hyphomonas sp. NPDC076881
AACATTGATGATGAGCTCAGGATCAGGCAGTCCACCCTGAGCAAATCAGCCGGGATTTTCTCCGGTCAGATGGTCCAGGAATGGGGTCAAGTTCACTGGCGCGTTTAGTCAAGTCAGTGATCATCATTGCTTGGGTCATTCCCTCACAGACAATCGAAAAGCACTGACGGTCTAAACGGGATTCGATCGCTACCGTTTTTGCCCGCCAATCCCAATGTCGACTTTGCGGCCACAGCTGACGGTCGACTCCCTTATCGTAAAGAGCTCCCAAGAGTCGGATTAACTCGGGCGTCCATTTTGCTTCCCAATCAGCGAGATTTTTATCCGAGATCACGTCCCACAATTCAGCATCAACGAGTTCCTTGCCTTTCACTCGGGTAAGCGCGACAGGCGTGATCTCAGGCTGCCTTATCATAGCATCATAATCTCAGACTTCTCGCTCGTCGCTTCGTCCTCGAAGAAGAGCTTTCCGCCTTGTTCAAGCCGCTCCTCGACCCGCTGATAAAGACGAAGTGCCTGACGCATCAGTACAGTTTTGCTCAAATCCTTCTTTTCACACAGCGTTTCCAGCACCGCCATCTCAGCATCGGTGAGATTTAGAGTCATTGTTTTTCGGGTCATAAGCCTCTCCATTGGCTAAAAAATAGGGGAACTCCTATCGAAAGTCAATGAATCATGGGCCTCTTTTTTAGCTATTGACTAGCTATTTTTTAGCTATAAATAAGCTACCGACACTGGCACTCCGCCTCGGTCGAAGAAAAAAGGTATGTTCTATGAACGACGAAATTGATGTTGAAGATTGGGCCCTCAGCGGCGCTAAAGGCCCAATACCTGCTGCGAGTGCCTATCGGGTGCGTTTGTGGGACTGCGATGGATTTGATGAAAAGCGCCGCCTGGCCGACGCGACGCCGACTGGGGCTCAAATCCTTGCCGCTTTTGATCGGCACCCGATCAATGAGCACGTCCTCTTGCTTTTGGACCGTGATGGATTGCACGAGATTGCGCCCAACGAAGTGATAGACCTTGGGGATCGAAAAGCTGAGAAGTTTTTAGCTTTCCGGTCAGACCGCGTTTGGTTTGGGACCATAAATGAACGGCGATTCCCATGGGGTCAGGAGTCGATTTCCGAGTCTATGCTCCGAATACTTTTCCGAATTGCCCCGACCCAGAAGATAATTCTTGAGCGGAAAGACCAGCCAGACAAAGAGCTGGAAGCAGGCGATGTAGTCTCGCTAAATGAGCCCGGCGTCGAGCAACTTTATACCCGCAAAGAAGTCTGGAAATTGCTTGTGCAAGGCATCATACTGACTTTTGAAACACCACACGTCGTTGTTAAGGATGCGCTGATCAAGGCGGGGCTCGATCCAGACAAAGGATGGACCGCAGTCCTAAAACTTGCAGGGCAGCCCAAAGAACGTGTTGACCTCAACGATACACTCGATTTGACCCGGAAGGGCATCGAGAAGCTCTGGCTTCGACCAAACCATGTAAACAATGGCGAGTCTGCGCCAGCACTCAATCGAGCTTTCGCAATCCGCGAAGCTGATACTGCGTTTCTCACAGAGCGTGGATTAGATTGGGAAACCCTTGTAGATCTCGGACAGCATTGGTTCATACTGCGCGGGTACGCACTGCCGGATGGGTACCTCCAGAAAATGGCGGACATAGCGGTCTTGATCCCACCCACATATCCTGCCGCCGCGCTGGATATGTTTTACTGCTCTCCATCCCTCACTCTCGCAACCGGAAAGCCCATTCCGTGTACGGATTCCCGTCAGTTAATCAGAGGGATTTCCTACCAGCGATGGTCCCGCCATCGTCAAGCGGATACAGCGTGGAATCCAGCTGTCGACAGCTTAATCACCCATATCGCATTGATCGACGATGCGATCGCGCGCGAGATAGAGGGGTATGAATGATGCCTGCCTTGCGAATGACAACGGATCAGTATGAGAAGCTCTATGCCCATCTTTTCAATGGCGATGGACTTGAGGCTGCTGCTATTCTGATCTGCGGATTAGCTGGCAGACATGGCGACCAGCTACTAGTGCATCACACCCTCCTTATTCCTTACGACGCATGCGTTGAGCGAACGGCGACCAGATTGACTTGGCCAGGCGAGTGCCTTGATCAAGCTATTGATGAGGCAGATATGATCAATGGTAGCGTCATCTTACTACACTCACATCCAGGCGGGTTGTTCGATTTCTCAGCATTAGATGATGAAAGTGATCAGACCGTCATCCCCTGTCTGCAGAATGGCGGAAAAAATGAGGCGGCCCTTCATGGGTCGGCAATAATGGTACCGGATGGCCGAATACGGGCGCGAGTGTACGATGAAAATATGCGCAGCCGAAATATCGATTGCATCAAAGCGATTGGGCACGATATTCGCGATTTAACACGGAAGTTGGATGACCGCCCGCTCGCTTACTCCAGTGCGATGACTTCTGATTTATCTCGACAATCTGCAGTGGTCGTTGGAGTTTCCGGAACGGGCTCTATTGTCGCTGAAATGCTAGCCCGGCTGGGCGTCGGGCGGATAGTCCTGATCGATTTCGACACTGTTGAGGAAAAGAATTTAAACCGAATCCTTTATGCAACGCCGGGAGATATTGGTCGTTTCAAAACACATTTGCTTCGGGACGCAATCACAGCACATCATCCGGACACTGTCGTTGAAACTTTTGAGACCCTCATCGCAGATATTCAGGCACTCTTGACCGCTAGCGAGGCAGATATCTTATTCTCTTGCGTCGACAGCATGGAAGGCCGGCACTATTGTGACTTGATGGTCGCGGCATTCCTTTGCCCATTGATCGACGTCGGAGTTACTATACCCACTCGGCGGAGGAACGCCATCGTTGAGATAGCTGACGTCTGTGGAAGGATTGACTTTGTCCGACCTGGCGGCGCGTCTCTTTGGGACCGAGGTGAAATCACTGGCGAAGGCCTCGCCGCCGAATATGTACGCAGAACAAATCCCGATGACCACGCGCGACAATTGGCTGAGGGATACATTAAAGGGGTCCCTGAAGAAGCGCCCTCTGTCATTTCCTTGAATATGCGCGCCGCAAGCGCCGCAGTGAACGAATGGCTTGCCCGCATTTATGCCGTTCGGCATGATTCCAATGTAAATTACTCTCGCACATATTTTTCTTTGGCGAGCGGAGAGGAAGAGTTCGCGCCTGAACCTACATGCAGTTCCGCTTCGCAACACAGTCTTTTTGCGAGAGGGCTAATGGAACCTCTACTCGGTCTACCCAACCTCACCCAAACATTCAGGACCGAAGCATGAACCTCGACTGGTTACTCTCTCTATGGCGCAAGCTATTTCTGCGCCGTCCAGATTTTGTTTTAAGATGGCACGAAGGAGACACGCCTCCGGAGAAGTTAGAACAGGGTGTACTGCTCGTGGCTAGTGAGGATGGGGAGTTGTGGGCCGCCGCCTTTCTGTGTCCGTGTAAGTGTGGAGACCGGATCGAATTGGCACTCATTCCGGAAGCAACACCCCACTGGCATCTGACAAATGACGCAAAAAACACTCCAACTCTGCGGCCGTCAGTTTGGAGAAAAACAGGATGCAGGAGTCACTTCTGGCTTAGGGACGGCCGTATCCATTGGTGTTAGTCGCGAGACTGATCACTTTCATTGATTTCCCAGCTGACTAATAACTGCTCGAGCATCTCAAACATTACTCACTACTTGGCTCGCGTATCTTAATTGGCGATAACCGCGACACACCTTAATTCGTCAGCCGCGCGCCTAGCTTCGTGGTTGACAAGGTGAGCTTAGTGATGCCTCGGTGAATCATATTTTCCGTTGGCAGATTAATAATCATCTCTTCAGCCGAGCTGTCTCGCCCTTGTAAGCTCCTTCAGGTCAGAGCCATCGAGGTGAAGCAAAAACTGCTTGTAACCGAAAGATCCCTTTCATATATGTGCGCTATCGTGCCCTTTGTGATATGCGCAGGATCGGTTACATGCATCTCTATCTGAAAACAGCTTCTGATTTCGGCAGCCTCATCCGGTCCCGCAGGAAAGCCCGGGGTCTGGGCCAAGCTGAACTGGCCGAAATGGTCGGGGTCAGCCGCCGCTGGCTGAACCAGGTGGAGGCCGGAAAGCCAGGCGCCAGCCTGAGCCTTGTCCTGAACACGCTGAATGCCCTGAACGTGCAGATTGAGGTTCGGGCGGACGAAGAGAGCCCCTCCCCCAAAGGGATCGCGCCCGTTTTCAGTCCGGACATCGACGACATTCTGGGGGATTATGACGGGAGCCGATCCGATGGATGAGCTGCTCGTCTTCGGAGACGGGCGCCAGATGGGACGCCTGACCCAGAAACAGGGACGCCTTGCCTTCACCTACAGCGATGACTGGCGGGGGTCCGATGGCGCCTATCCCCTGTCCACATCGATGCCGCTGGTATCGAAAGACCACGGGCACAGGGCGGTTACCGCCTTCCTGTGGGGCCTGCTGCCCGACAATGAGCAGGTCCTGCAGCGCTGGGCGCGCACCTTCCAGGTATCGGCCCGCAACCCCTTCGCCCTACTCAGCCATGTCGGAGAAGACTGTGCGGGCGCCGTGCAGTTTGTCTCAGAAAAGAGGGCCCCGGCCTTCCTGAAGGAAACAGGAGACAATGCCGTCGAGTGGCTTTCCGAAAAGGAGATCGGCCGCCGCCTCACCATGCTGAAACAGGATGCGGGTGCCGGGCGCTCACCCCGCGATACCGGCCAGTTCAGCCTAGCAGGCGCACAACCCAAGACAGCCCTTTACTACGACGGCAAGAAGTGGGGCATTCCTCATGGCCGGATGCCGACCACCCACATCCTGAAACCGCCCACGGACGAATTCGACGGATTTGCCGAGAACGAACATGTGTGCCTCCAGCTGGCAGCCGCTCTGGGACTGCCCGCCGCCCGGTCAACGGTTCAGGCATTTGACGGCGCCACCACCATCGTCGTCGAACGCTATGACCGGCGCAGGGTGACAGAGATTGTCACAGACAGGCTGAAGGCGGCCGAGGCCTTGGACAAGCAGGCCGAGGCAGCGACAGCGGCCGGAAATTCCAGCCTTGCCGACCGGCTCCGCCGACAGGCTGCGAGCATCCGGGAACAGGGCCGCTCGCTGGCTGAAACCTCTCCCGGGCCGGTGCTGCGTGTCCATCAGGAGGATTTCTGCCAGGCGCTGAGTATCCCGCCGGTGAACAAGTACCAGAATCAGGGCGGCCCCGGTCCAACCGAGATGATTGCGCACCTGCGCACGCACGCAGCCAATCCAGAAGACGGCGCGAGGGACGTATTACGTCTTGTCGATGCGCAGATCTTCAACTGGCTCATCGGTGGCACGGACGCCCACGGGAAAAACTATTCAATCCTCATCGGGGCAAGCGGACGTATCCGCCTCGCCCCGCTCTACGATATTGCCAGCATCCTGGCCTATGCCGAGCACGATCCCCGCAAGGTGAATCTCGCCATGAAGATAGGGGATGAATACCGACTGAGCAGGATCACGGGTTCCGAATGGCTGAAATTTGCCGCCACGAACAAGCTGGAACAGGATTTGGTCCTTGAGCGGATCAGGTCCCTTGGCAAGGCATTGCCGGACGCGCTCAGTGATACAATCAAGAACATGCGTTCACAAAAGCTGGATCACCGGATTCTGAAGGTACTTGAAAAGGTCCTTCCGGCGCGCTGCCTGGCAGTTTCTCAGGTTTAAGCGGACAATAGACGGCTGTTGATTGGACGCCTTCCGTCAAAAGCTGCCGCCCTACGGCGATGGAGCGGATACTGAGTTCGGAAATTTATCAGCTCATCGATTTCTTCTCGGAATCAAAACAAAGCTTCAGAAACAAAGATTGAATGGTAATTTGCGATGAGCCAGCAAGAGCAATTTTCTGATTGGATAGCTCGGGTATTCTTGCCGGAGAGCTTCATACGTGTAGCTGACTCAAATGATCCCATTGGAACGATCCTGCACAGTCATTTGATGGTCGAAGAGTTGTTGGTTGGCTGTGACCCAGCCCCCTGATCCGGGCCGTTTAATTGGAGACTCTGTTCGCCTTTCTTTCTGGTTGGGGGTGGGTGGTCAAGGCCCGCTGAGCGGAGC
>NZ_JBNNJJ010000031.1:0-5930 GCF_050269995.1 Hyphomonas sp. NPDC076881
CCCTCACCTCCCACGCCCTCCGGGCGCGGGCCCCTCCTCTCCCGGAGGGAGAGGGGTAAGAGGCGTTGGAGTTTTTTCTGGAAAGCTCCAAAAAACTACAACGGGGCTCCAAGGCGCAGATGTTCAGCCGGGGCGGTTGAGGGGGAGGTCTGCGAGGCCGAAGAGGGCGTATTGGAGGCTTTGGGCGATGCGGTTTGCGCGTTCCAGGAAGAAGGCGGCGGCCTCCGGGGTGGCGGCGGTATCGCGCAGGGTTTGTTCGAAGAGGGCGAGCCAGAGGTTGAAGTGAACTTGCTGAATGTGGCGGTGGCGGGCGTGGGCGGGCACCGGGCGGCCGGAATAGCGGCCGGTTCCGAGGGCGACCGAGGACCAGAAATCCTTCATGGTTTCAAGGTGGGGGCCCCAATCGGAGATGGCCACATCGAAGACCGGGCCGAGAACGGGATGGGCGCGCACGCGGGTGTAGAAGGTGTCGACCAGCGTGGAGATGTAGGCTTCATCGATGCCGAGGGCGGCGGCGTGATCCCGCAATTCTTCGCGGCGTTCCTGGGCGCTGCGGACGCGGTATCCGGTCATGTCAGGACTTCCTTTGGACAAATCCGGACAGATCCGGACAGTTTCGGACAAATCGGGACACTAGCGGGACACCGCGAGCCCCTTCGATACGTATTTCCCCCGACGGGCTGCATCAGAGCGGCTTGGCCAGCACGATGTCGTCATAGACCTTCTCGCCGACCTGGAACTGGCGCGTGCCGGCGAGGATGAAGCCGGCTTTGCGATAGAAGGCGATGGCGCGGTGGTTGTCTTCATAGGTGCCCAGCAGCAGGCGGCGCGCGCCGCGCTGGCGGGCGTCCTCGATGGCCGCTTCCATCAGGCGCGGGCCGGTGCCCGAGCCATGGAAGCGGGAGAGGACGTAAATGCGCTTCAGCTCCACGTCTCCGGGCTGAAGCGGGATGGGCAGATCGGGCGGGCAGTTGACGGCGTAGCCGATGGGGACGCCCGTGGCGGCGTATTCGGCGAGCCAGACCGCGCAGGCCGGATCGGCGAGATATCTGGCATAGACCTCGCGCGAATGCTGGCGCGTGCAATGGGCGACCATGGCGTTGCCGTCGATATCGTAGACATAGCTGTCGATGAAGGTGGCCACCCCGATATGGGCGAGGCGCTCGGCGTCTTCGGGCCGGGCGCGGCGGAGGGTGATGCCGTTCATGCAGTCGGCGCGCTTTCGCAGCGGGCGAGGAGGGCATCAATGGCGGCGATGGCCTGATCGACGCGGCCTTCCCAAGGGCCGGTAATGAGCGTGTACGGAACACCCGCCTGCTCGATCAGCTCGACGAAGCGATCATGCATCCAGCCGCGGATCTTTTCGCCATCGCGCACGCCATCCTGCACGAAGGGGACTTCGGGGGTGGGGATCAGGTAGAGGTCCACCTTGTCGGCATTGCCGATGGCATCGACCGCTGTGTGGCGCTTGCCGGCATAGCGTTCATACCAGGTGGCGGTGGCGAAGGCGTTGGTATCGCAGATGAGGACGCGGTTTGCGCGTTTGGCCGCTTCATTCTCGCGGCGCTGTTGTTCCTCTGCGATGTGGATGAAATCCTCATCGGTCCATTCGGGAATGTCGCCACCTTTCAGAGACTGGGCGGCGAGTTTTTCTTCCCAAAGCTCGCGGCCATATTCGGCAATCCAGACGGTGCTGTAATGGCGGGCCAGCTCAATGCAGAGCGTGGTTTTGCCGGTGGACTCAGCGCCGATGAGGACGACGCGCAGGGGTGTATTGCAGGTCATGCGGTGGCCGCCTTGCGCCATTCGAGAAGGCCCATGATCGCCAGGGCCAGGAAGACGCCATAGAGCAGGGCTGTCAGGTAGAGGCCGTTGAAGAGGCAAAAGGGGATATAGAGGATGTCGGCCACGATCCACAGCCACCAGCATTCCAGGATCTTGCGGCTCTGCCCCCATTGGGCGGCGAGGCTGATTGAGGTGATGAGGGCATCCCAGAAGGTGGCGGCGCCGCCGGCTTCGTTCAGCAGGCGGTAGAGCAGGGCCGTTCCGCCCGTGATGCCGAGGGCGGTGAGCGCCCATTCGAGGCGCGGGGCGCGGCGGACTTTCAGCTGGCTGTGATTTGCCCCGCCATAGAGCCAGAGATACCAGCCGATGAGGTTGAGCGCGAAGAAGACAAGCTGGAGCCCGGCGGTGGCGAAGAGCTGCGACTGATAGAAGACGTAGGCGTAGATGCCGACCGTGATGAGGCCGAGGGGGAAGTTCCAGATGTTCTGGCGGGTAACCAGCCAGACGCAGAAGACGCCGGTGACGAAGGCGATGGCCTCAAGCGGATGGGCCGCGCCTGTATGCCAGGCGGCGAAGGCGATGGCGGATGTGAGGAGGACGAGACCGGCGAGGAGGGCAACGGCGCGCGGCGATGTGCCGGTCATGGGAGCCGCGCCCTTTCCGCTAGGCACAGCAAACCCCTCTCCCGAGGGAGAGGGGTAGGGGTGAGGGGGTGCCAGGCTGGCAATGGAGCGTGTGGGGGAGGTGTTGCACCCCCTCACCCCCAACCCCCTCTCCCGCAGGAGAGGGGGCTAGAAGTGTCGCGCTCCGGGGGACGTGCTTCACGCCTTGCCCATCTCGATTTCGAGGTTCTGGGCGACTTTCTCGATGAAGCCTTCGGTCGTCAGATAGCCCTGATCGGGGCCGACGAGGAGGGCGAGGTCTTTGGTCATGAAGCCAGCTTCGACGGTCTTGATGATGGTCTTCTCAAGCGTCTGGGCGAATTTGCGCACTTCGGGGGTTTCGTCCATGCGGCCGCGATGGTCGAGGCCCTGCGTCCAGGCGTAGATCGAAGCGATCGAGTTGGTCGAGGTCGCTTCGCCCTTCTGGTGGGCGCGGTAGTGGCGGGTGACGGTGCCGTGGGCAGCTTCGGCTTCGACGGTCTTGCCATCGGGCGAGAGCAGAACGGACGTCATCAGGCCCAGCGAGCCGTAGCCTTGCGCAACCGTGTCGGACTGAACGTCGCCGTCATAGTTCTTACAGGCCCAGACATAACCGCCCGACCATTTCATGGCGGCGGCAACCATGTCGTCGATGAGGCGGTGCTCGTAGGTGCCTTTGAATTCGGCGAACTTGTCCTTGAATTCTTTGTCCCACAGCTCCTGGAAGATGTCCTTGAAGCGGCCGTCATAGGCTTTCAGGATCGTGTTCTTGGTGGAGAGGTAGACCGGCAGTTTCCGTTGAAGTCCGTAGTTGAACGAGGCGCGGGCGAAATCGCGGATCGACTCGTCGAGGTTGTACATGCCCATGGCGATGCCGGCGCCGGGGAAGTCGTAGACTTCCTTCTCGATGACCTGGCCGTCTTCGCCTTCGAATTTCATCGTCAGCTTGCCCTTGCCGGGGACGAGGAAGTCAGTGGCGCGGTACTGGTCGCCGAAAGCGTGGCGGCCGATGATGACCGGCTTTGTCCAGCCGGGGACGAGGCGCGGGATGTTGGAGATGACGATCGGCTCGCGGAAGACGACGCCGCCGAGGATGTTGCGGATGGTGCCGTTGGGCGACTTCCACATCTTCTTCAGGCCGAATTCCTCAACGCGGGCTTCGTCCGGCGTGATGGTGGCGCATTTGACGGCGACGCCGTATTGCTTGGTGGCTTCAGCCGCGTCGATGGTGATCTGGTCGTCGGTTTCGTCGCGTTTCTGGATCGAAAGATCGTAATATTTCAGGTCGATATCGAGATACGGGTAGATCAGCTTGTCCTTGATGATCTGCCAGATGATCCGGGTCATCTCATCGCCGTCCATCTCGACTACGGGGTTTTTGACCTTGATCTTCGCCATTTTTTAGAATCCTTGCGCTGCGTACGGTTTGCGGGGCCTATAGCAGACCCACAGGCTGCGTCAAAACCCGGAAAGATCGGCAGTTATGCAAGGCAATCCTGCAATTATTCTCCATTCGCCCCAGTTGGGCGAGAATATAGGCGCAGCGGCCCGTGTGATGCTGAATTTCGGGCTGAGCGATCTGCGGCTGGTGAGCCCCCGGGACGGCTGGCCGAGCGAGACGGCGGAGGCGATGTCGGCCGGGGCGCTGGGCCAGGGCGTGACGGTGACGGTGTTCGACACGCTGGAAGCGGCGATGACGGGGCTGACCTATACGATTGCCACGACGGCGCGGCCGCGGGGCATGGAGAAAGAGGTGTTCGGGGCGGCCGAAGCGGTCGGCGCGCTGAAGGCCCGGCAAGGGCAGGTGGCGGTGCTGTTCGGGGGGGAGAAATCCGGCCTGCCGAATGAGGCGGTGGCGCTTTGCGATGCGATCCTGACCTATCCGGTGAACCCGGCCTTCTCCTCGCTGAACCTTGCCCAGGCCGTGGGCGTGTTCTGCCATCAATGGGGGGCGAGCGCGGGGCTGGAGGGGAAGTTTGGGGGCAAGGGCGAAGGCGTGGACGCGCCGGCGACACGCGAAAACCTGATTGGCATGTTCGAGCATTTCGAGGCGGAGCTGGAGCGGGCAGGCTATTTCTATCCGCCGGAAAAGACGCCGGTGATGATCACCAACCTGCGCAACGCGCTGGTGCGCGCTCAGTGGACGGAGCAGGAGGTGCGGACTTTTCGCGGAGCGATCAAGGCGTTGAGCCTGGGGCGCGGGAAGGCGCGGGTTGTGCGGGAGGATTAGGTTTCCTTGTTCTGCACATTCCCGCGGAGGCGGGAATCTGGATAAGTTGAAAAGGGCCGCGTCACATTGTCGTTAGCGTTGTTGCGGGCGCCAATACATTTCTCCTGTTTAACTGTTCGATATATTCTTCATTTCCGAAAGTCTCGTGGAATTGTAAAATGTCATCCGTAGAAAGAATAAAGCAAGGTCGATACACGGAAGCCGATGTTCTTGCTCTCTATATGAAGTACCGAGAGGCTGGGATTGGGCCCTTTATTCGTGAAGTGGGAGACTTCATTGCTCACAGTAAAAGAGACCGGGGAGCCACGCTGGACACTACGGCCTACATGTTCGCTCAGCTTGCTTTTTTTCAGACCTATCAGAGCGACCGAAAGCGGCCATTGGAAGCCAAGGGAGTTTGTGGCTGGTGGCTAAGGCACTATCTGTTAACAAAGGCCAATGAGGCAACTGATAGAGATATTCATCTTGCAACTGGCTTCACCAAGAGACGAGCGAAGAATGCGATTAAATCTTGGTTCCCGGAAAAATCCGTTTACCCCACAGTTATTAAGTGTGGTGATCCTGCGCTACTCCACAGACTTGCTGAGGTGTTCTGCCGAACAATCAATGGAAAACCCGTATTCGACCGTGCCGGAGCTAAATTAGAGCTCGAGACAATGTTTGGCCACGAAGGCATTAAGAAAAATGAGATTGATAGGTTCTTGGTTGGAACATCTATTTTGTTGAAAGATAAGTCAGTTGAAATCGTGCCGGGATTTTCAGCTCACATTCGTTTGTCCGTAGACAAAGAAAGATACATTCCGGTTGATGAATATGGTAATGAAACAGACGATAAAAAAGCTAAATTTGTAAGACCTCTTCCCCATGGAAATTTAAAAATTGCAGTGTCAACGCGAAATCAGACAGGAGATGATTTGATTGATGTTGGTTTGGATTTTCTAGATACAGCTGTAGACACTGAAGCATATTTTTCTCGATCGCTGGTGTCCCTCGATACGCACCGACTGCCTCGACTAAATTTGGATCAACAGCTTAGTTTCGACACAAATGTATTACCGCCGGTATACGCTTGAAATGCTCAAGATGAGTGCGCGCCACATCAATTGAATAGCGTTTGCGAACTTTCACGGTGGGTATCGCTTTGCTCAAACCACCCTACGCGCAAGAGCGATGGGAGGATTGACCCAGCCCCCTGAATTCCGGCCATGATTTTGCAGACTCTCTCGATTAGAGAGGATGACACATGCGCAAGAGCAGATTTTCAGACGAGCAGA
>NZ_JBNNJJ010000032.1:0-1326 GCF_050269995.1 Hyphomonas sp. NPDC076881
GTGAACCACGCCGGGTTTGCCGGAGGCCATTTTCTTTGAGAGAGTGGCCCTATGACAGACAAGAAGCAGAGATCTCATTACTCGCCAGAGGTGCGTGAGCGAGCGGTTCGGATGGTGATGGAACACGGCGGGGAGTATCCGTCGCAGTGGGCGGCGATCGTCTCGATTGCCGGCAAGATCGGGTGCGTTCCGCAGACGCTGCATGGCTGGGTCGCGCAGGCCGAGCGGGACGCCGGCAAGCGGTCCGGGCCAAGCACTGAAGAGCGCGAGCGGATCAAGATGCTTGAGCGCGAAGTGAAGGAGCTTCGCCAGGCGAACGAGATCCTCCGGAAGGCATCCGCGTATTTTGCTCAGGCGGAGCTCGACCGCCGACCGAAGACATGATCGCGTTCATTGACGATCATCGCGATGTTTATGGGGTCGAGCCGATCTGCAGGGTATTGCCGATTGCCCCGTCGACCTATCATGAGGCGGATGCACGGCGGCGGCGCCCCGACCGCAGGCCGCCGCGCATCCGCCGGGACGAGACGCTGAAGCCGGAGATCCTTCGGGTCTTCAACGAGAACTTCACCGTCTATGGCGCTAACAAGGTCTGGCACCAGATGAAGCGGGAAGGCTTTGACGTGGCTCGTTGCACCGTCAGGCGCCTGATGAAGGCCATGGGTCTGCAGGGCATTATCCGCGGCAAGCCGCATCGCACGACCTATAGCGATAAGGCGGCGCCTTGCCCGCTCGACCATGTGAACCGCAACTTCAAGGCCCCGGCGCCGAACCGGCTCTGGGTCAGCGACTTCACCTACGTCTCGACCTGGGCTGGATTTGTCTACGTCGCCTTCGTCATCGATGTGTTCGCCCGCCGCATTGTCGGCTGGCGGGTCAGCCGGACAGCGCATGCGAGCTTTGTGCTCGATGCTCTTGAGCAGGCCCTGAATGACCGGCAGCCGGGCATCGGCAGCGGCCTTGTTCATCACTCGGATCGTGGCAGCCAGTATGTCAGCATACGGTATACGGAGCGTCTGGCAGAAGCAGGCCTCGAGCCTTCGGTCGGTAGTGTCGGCGATAGTTATGACAACGCCCTCGCCGAGACGATCAATGGACTCTACAAGGCCGAAGTCATCTGGCGGAAAGGTCCCTGGAAATCCATGGACGCGGTTGAATACGCCACGCTCGAGTGGGTCGACTGGTTCAATCACCGCCGCCTGCTCGAGCCGATCGGAAACATCCCTCCGGCAGAAGCCGAGGCCAACTACTTTGCAGCCCTGAAGGAAAACGCTATCGCTGCATGACTCCAACCAAACAGCCTCCGGGGTTATCGGCGCGGTTCAC
>NZ_JBNNJJ010000033.1:0-1236 GCF_050269995.1 Hyphomonas sp. NPDC076881
GTGACCTGCTTCCGGCAAACTGGACCATTCGATTTGGGAAAATTCTCGTTTAGCATGTGGGCTGCCGAGCGAGGATGACAGATGAAGAAGTCGAAGTTCACGGACACGCAGATCGCATTTATTCTGCGTCAGGCTGAGGAAGGCACGAAGGTTGAGGAGGTCTGCCGGAAGGCAGGCATTTCGCAGCAGACGTTCTATCGATGGAAGAAGCTCTATGGTGGCCTGATGCCATCCGAGATGAAGCGCCTGAAACAGCTGGAGGAAGAGAATTCCAGGCTGAAGCGGATCGTCGCTGATTTATCGCTGGACAAGGAAATGCTCCAGGATGTCATCCGCCGAAAGCTTTAAAGCCTGCGCGACGTCGAGAGCTGGTGGACGATCTCAGGGTGATCTGGAAGGTCAGCATACGGCGCGCCTGTGAAGTTCTTCGGGCGGGTCGATCAACCTATCACTATGTGTCCCACGGTTCGACGCAGGCAGATCTGAGACAGCGGATCAGAGAGATCGCAGAGACGCGCGTGCGCTATGGCTACAGGCGTATTCACGTACTGCTCCGGCGAGAAGGCTGGGAAGTGAATGCCAAACGGGTTTACCGGCTGTATCGCGAGGAGGGCCTGCAGTTGCGGAATAAAACGCCGAAGCGGAAGGTGAAGGCGAAGCTTCGAGAAGGTCGAGCAGATCCCGTCCGGCGCAATGATGTCTGGGCCATGGATTTTGTGCACGACCAGCTCTACGACGGCCGCAAGATCCGGATCCTGAACATCATCGATGCGTACACCCGGTTTGTTCCTGCGATTGATGTCCGGGGCAGCTATACCGGGGCTGATGTGGTCGAAACACTTGAAAGGGTGTGTTCCGGGCTTGGCTACCCGAAATCCATCAGGGTGGATCAGGGGCCGGAGTTTGTCTCGAAAGATCTGGACCTTTGGGCTTATGCGAAGAATGTGGAGCTGGACTTCTCACGGCCCGGAAAGCCGACCGACAATGCGTTCATTGAAAGCCTGAACGGCAAGTTCAGGGCCGAATGCCTGAATGCTCATTGGTTCATGAACCTTGCCGACGCCCGCCGAAAATGCGAGTCATGGCGGGTCGAGTACAATAACCATCGGCCGCACAGCGCAATTGGCTATGAAGTGCCGGCAACATTGATGATGAGCTCAGGATCAGGCAGTCCACCCTGAGCAAATCAGCCGGGATTTTCTCCGGTCAGATGGTCCAGGAATGGGGTCAAGTTCA
>NZ_JBNNJJ010000034.1:0-1233 GCF_050269995.1 Hyphomonas sp. NPDC076881
TTGACGCGCTTGGGATCGGTGGTCCGGCCCTGACGTTAAAATCCAGCGGCAAGTTGGACCTGGCCACCATGGCACAGGCTTGAGATTTCGGCAAATTCTGCCGGCGTTTTTCCATTGTGAGCCATGTGAGGCCGGCTCTCATTGTAATCGATCCGCCAAGCCTCTGCGAGCCGCTGCGCTTCGGCCAGCGAAGCAAACCAGTTCACGTTCAAGAACTCGTCGCGCAGCGTCCCGTTGAACGATTCAATATGTGCATTATCCGTCGGCGTGCCTGGGCGGGAGAAGTCCATCCGGACCTTGTGATGATAGGCCCAGAGGTCGACGATCTGACCGGTAAATTCCGCGCCATTGTCGCAAAATACCGCCTCCGGCCGTCCGCGCAGCCAAACCAGCCGGTTCAACACCCGGACCACATCTTCTCCGCGAAGGCGCGAGCCGACCTCAATGGCGAGTGCTTCCCGTGTAAACACATCCACGACGGTCAGTAAACGGATCTTGTTACCATTCGACAGCTGGTCATGAACAAAATCCATGCTCCAGGCCTGGTTTGGCCGGGAGGGTTGGCAACGGGCCTCCCGATGAACCGCCATCTTGCGCCGGCGGGGCCGTCTCGCCCGTAAACACAGGCCTTCTTCGCGATAGAGACGATAGACAACGTTCTTGCCCACCTGCCAGCCCTCGCGCTTCAGCATGACATGCACCCGCCTGTATCCGAACCGGATCCGTGTCGCCACAATCTCATGCATCCGCTGACGCAGGGCGGTCAGGGGATCCCGCCTCGAGGGCTTACGCTGGGTGGATCGATGTTGGCGCGTCAGCTTGCAGGCCCTTCGCTCGGAGTAGCCGTGTGACGCCCGCACATAGTCTACAACCTGCTTCATGAGCGATGGCCGGGAAACTTTTTTGAGAGAACATCCTGAAGGACCGCCTTGTCGAGGCTGAGCTCTGCGACGAGCTTCTTCAAACGGGTGTTCTCTTCCAGGACCTGTTTCAGTTCCCGGACCTGGTCAGACTCCAGCCCGCCATACTTCTTCTTCCACCTGTAATAAGTCTGCTCGGTGATCCCCATCTGGCGGATCAGATCGGCCACAGACATGCCCATCTCGGCCTGTTTCAGGGCCGCCACGATCTGCTCGGTTGAATAGCGCTTCTTCTTCATCGCGAACTTCCTCCTTCAGGAAATCCGCCGGAAAACTAACATCAAATCCGGACCAATTTCTCCAGATCACGTCA
>NZ_JBNNJJ010000035.1:0-1026 GCF_050269995.1 Hyphomonas sp. NPDC076881
GTATTGGAAGCCGCGTTTGGCCATGTCTTCGGGGCTGTAGATGTTGCGCAGGTCGATGACGGTGTTGCCTTTCATGGCGGCCTTGATGCGGCCCATGTCGAGGGCGCGGAACTGGTCCCATTCGGTGATGATGACCATGGCATCGGCGCCGTCGACGGCCGCATAGGCGCTGCCCGCAAACTCAATGTCCTTGAGCAGGTGGGCGGCTTCCTTCATCGCTTCGGGATCATACGCCACGATGCGCGCGCCGGCCGCCTGCAGGGCGGGCAGAATGTCGAGCGAGGGCGCGTCGCGCATATCGTCCGTGTTCTGCTTGAAGGCGAGGCCCAGCACACCGATCGTCTTGCCGGTCACGTCCCCGCCCATCGCGGCGATCACCTTGTCGGCCATCGCCTTCTTGCGGGCCGCGTTCACATCGATCACCGTGTCGACGATGCGCACCGGGCTGCCATAATCATGCGCCGTCTTGGTCAGGGCGAGGGTGTCTTTCGGGAAGCAGGAGCCGCCATAGCCGGGCCCGGCATTCAGGAACTTCGCCCCGATCCGGCCATCCAGGCCAATCCCGCGGGAGACTTCCTGCACATTCGCGCCGACCTTCTCGCAGAGGTCTGCCATCTCGTTGATGAAGGTGATCTTCACCGCCAGGAAGGCGTTGGCGGCATATTTGATCAGCTCGGAGGTGCGCCGCGAGGTGAAGAGGATCGGCGTCTCGTTGAGGAAAAGCGGCCGGTAAAGCTCCTTCATCACCTCTCGGGCGCGCGCATCCTCGGTGCCGACGACCACCCGGTCAGGGATCTTGAAGTCCTTGATGGCGGCGCCTTCGCGCAGGAATTCGGGGTTGGAGACGACGGCAAACTCCGCCTCGGGGCGCGCCTTGCGGATGATCTCCTCCACCTCGTCCCCGGTGCCCACCGGAACGGTGGATTTGGTGACGATGACGGTGAACCCGTCCATCAGCCCGGCAATCTCTTCGGCCGCGCCATAGACATAGGAGAGGTCGGCATGGCCATCGCCGCGGCGCGAGGG